>NZ_NIQB01000019.1:0-39484 GCF_018687865.1 Coxiella-like endosymbiont of Rhipicephalus sanguineus
GTTTGTTTCCATAATTACTCTCTGTCTAGTATTTAATATTTGTATTTATTTTTACGATGCTCCCGCTCCAAAATCACTACCTCCAGCGTATTAGCAAACGCTGCGGGACCAGTTTTATTTTTGTGCTCCTTGGAAAAGGGATGCCATAATATCGGATATAATAATTCGTTGGTTTTCGGTATTGATACTGATTTTTGGATTTGGTAGAAATATTATTGCGCAAAACGTGCCAACTAAGCTAGCAATTTTAATTGAAATCAAAGGAACCATCAGGAATCAAAGGAACCATCAGGCCCGCCACCGCCACCCAAGATTTTTTTCGCACGTGGTTTAAAAAAAGCACAAGAAGAATAAGCACAAGTTGTTATTCTCCAATTGGATACTCTGGGAGGATTAGCAACAGTCATGCGTGGTATCATCAAGGATATTCTTGCATCTCCCATACCGATTATTGGATATGTACCTACCCGCCCAGTGGCGCTCATGCTGCTAGTCCAGGTACCTAGATTTTATATGCTACCCACATTGCTGCTATGGCGCCCGGAACTAATTTAGGCGTGGCCAACACCCGTGGCTGTAGGCAGCCCTGGTGGTGCTGAACCTCCAAAATAAGAGCAAAAAGATAAAAAAACCGAATCAAAGAAATCGCCCTCTGAATTAAAAGCCGTTAGTGATGCCAGAGTTTATATTCGCAGTCTAGTGCAATTCCGCGGTCGCAACGTGGAGTAGGCAGAAAAAGCAGTGGTCGAGGCCGAAAGTCTTTCTGCTGAAGAAGCACTGAAAATTAATGTTATTAACATTGTAGCACCCAATATTTCAAATTTATTAGAGCAAGTGGATGGAATGAAAACTAATGTGCAAGGTGTATATAATAATTAATACTAAAAATTTTACTAAAAATTTTCGCGTAGAAAAAATAGAGGTTAACTGGTCAGCCCAATTTTTGGCAGTCATTACGGATCCGAGTGTGACCTATATTTTGTTCATGATTGGTCTTTATAAAATATTTTTTAAATTTTTAAGTTCAGGGTTTGTGGTTCGTGGCGTTGTGGAGTAATTTCATTATTGCTGGCTCTTTATGCTTTTCAGTTGCTGCCGATTAATTATGCCGGTTTGGCGTTGATATTATTAGGTTTAGACTTCATCGTTGGAGAAGTGTTTATCTCTAGTTTTGAAATGTTAGGAATGGGTAGGGGAGTTACATTTGTTATCGGTTCTATTATGCTACTAAAAACAAATGGCATAGGGTTTGGAATTCCTATGTACTTAATTATCACATATAGCCATTGTTACACTTAGCTTTTTTCTTTTGGTTTTTAAATCTCGCGTTTCGTTTCCGACGAAGGTCCATCGTTACTGGCCGTGAGATGCTAATAGGGAGATGCGGCGTGGTAAATAAGAGTGATAACCGTATGTGTGGGTACGCATAGATGAGGAAGGATGGCAATGTAAAAGTAATATCCCTATTTAAAGACGCGACGAAGTCATCGTGGAGCGTTTGGAAAGATTAATTTGTTTAGTCAAGCCTCTGGAGAAAAATCAATGATAATAGTCGCAATTGTAATCGTGGCTTTAGTCTTATTGTTATTATTTTCAGCTATATTCAGCTATATTTTTAAAGAATATGAACGGGGAGTCATTTTTACCTTATGGACGTTTTTGGAAAGTCAAAGGACTTGGTTTAATTATTGTAGTGCCTATTATTCAGCAAATTGTGCGTACCCATCTACGAACAGTGGTAATGGATGTCCCGAGTCAAGATGTGATTTCTCGTGACAATGTGTCCGTCCGAGTTAACGTGGTTGTTTATTTTCGAGTGATTAATCCTGAGCGAGCAATCATTCAGCTTAAAAAATATTACGAAGCTACCAGTCAATTAGCACAAACTACGTTGCGTTCAGTATTAGGAGAATACTAATTAGATGAAATTTTAGCGAAACGAGAAAATTAAACAAAGATATTCAGGAAATTCTGGATGGAGAAACCGATGCGTGGGGGATTAGGGTTTCGAATGTAGTAAGCATGTCAATTTAGAAGAAAGTATAGTGCGCCATCGAGCGACAAGCTGAGGCTGAGCAAGAAAGGCCAGAAAAAGTAATTAACATCGAAGGAGAATTCCAAGCTGCACAACGTTTAAAAGAAGCAGCTGAGATTTTAGTCCAATAATCTCAATCTTTACAATTACGTTACATGCAAACCCTAATGGATTTGGCTAGCGATAGGACTTCGACTATTGTTTCAAATACTAATTAATCTTCTAAAAACAATTTAGAAATAATAGATAAATTAAACCTCAGTACATGACAATTTTTTGTTATCTGAAATGGTAATTTTTAAATACTTAGTATCTCTCTAAGTAGTCTTTCCCACTTTCTGCGAAAAGACGCCCTTAATTAAATTAATCTTAAAAAATATAATGTTCAACAAACAGAATTTTAATTCAATTTTTTAAAATCATTCGTTTATTTAAAAAGTATCGTCTGCTAAGATTTTAAATCTAAATTGATAGAGATTTAACGAATTTATAACAATAACTATCTTATACTTCCAAATTGTACCGTATTTACTATCCTACTATATATTTCTAATCTTTTCCCATGATTAAAAGATTGGGTTTCACGCTCCTAAGTTCTGACTGCGTGAGTTATTTTAAGTAAAATTAAATTTGGATTTTTATTTTTAGAAATCAAGCAAGCTCAATATCTTCGCCATACCTGCTACTATGCTAGGGATACTCTTCAATTGCAATTGATGTTAGAATGCTTACGTTCAAATTATTCATTGGAAGTTTGGAATAGCAAAAATTATCAGATTCTTCTGGAAAGTAATGGAGATTACTATTGCCAGCATCGTCTGTGCAAGATGCAGATACATTGATAAAAAAATCAATTTTTATCATTTTGATGGTAGCTTTATAAAAAAAATCAAAGGTTTTAGCTTAATAGAGTTATTAATTGAAAGTTTTCTAGGCACATTGCTTCTATTTGGTTTAGTTAAATTACATTCCAGGTTCCGTAGTTGTATGCGTTGGAAAGCAAATTTAGTAAAATTACAAGAAGAAGGTCAATTTTCTAGTTATTTATTAACTCAGCGTATTCAGGAAGCAGGGAATATTGGTGTGAGTAGGAAGGATTTGCTCGGAAGTAAGATACAATTTAAGGTTACGATACGCAACATTTACCTGATATTCTCTAAGGAAAAACTGCTTCTAACTCTGATATAATGATGCTATGCAAATGTATCCATTATCGAAATAAATGGCAATTTTTAAAAACAGCTACTTTATTGCCGATACCAACCGAAAAGATAAAAAACGTATTTATCAATTATATCGAAAACCCTTGTCGTGTAAGTGGCAGGAGTTAGTTAGTAATATCGACCAATTGAAAATGAGTATGGTACTTTTTTGTTAAAATATAATTCTATAACTCATTATCTTATAGCAGTACAAGTTAAGAATTAGAAAGAAATCAAAAGTGTTAAATTAGTACTGTTATTTTTCTCATTATAAAAGTTCACAAAGGAATGGCACTTCTATGTAACATTACGAGAACTAAATGAAATATAAGTCGCAAGAGGGGATCACTTTAATTAGGGTACTTCTCTTTCTTTTTATAATGAGTCTGTTATTAACAACCTATCTGGAATACATATGATTGAAATTAAGATAAGCAGAAATAAGTATAATAGAATCGTAGCATTTCAATCGACTGAGGTCGGAGCTAATAGCCGGAAGCTACTATCCTCTTAAAAATTGTTTCATTAGCGATTCTGAAGGTTAGAGTACATTATCATGTTTAGTTATTAAACGTCGATGCTTTCGGCAAAAAACTTTATCCGATTTTTGCCACAGAAATATTTTATCATACTAGTGTGAGTTTAATAAGTGAATATGAATATCTGCTAAAAGTTGCAAAACCCATTTGTAAGAAACAGCTAATTGATTGTCGAATTTTCTGGAAAAATATTATGAGCGAAAATTATTAAAATATTTACGAGGATAATCTCATGTTAGAAATAATAAATCGACTCTTGGGTAGTGTTAGTAATCAAGAAAGATGAAGTATTAGATTTTGTTCAGGTACCTCATATTTAATATATTTTTTAGAAATTCTAACGCTGCCTTCATAAGTTTTAGAGTAATCCATTCTTTTAGACAACAATGATTACAGTAATGATCACTAGGCCCTTGTGGAATAAAATTAAACAGACTTTTATTCCATTGATGAAATTGTTCAGGTCAAAAAATATCGGGATCCTTCCATATTCAAGAAAAAAAGGATAGAATCTTCTTACTTCCTAGACAAAAATATCAGAATAATTTTCGCTATCACTGTGTAATCTTGATAAACTATTAGAATATTGTTGAAGAACGTGGGCTACAAGAACAGAAATAGCGATGGTAGGCCTTAGCAAGTTAATTAATTTGACAGCAGAAATTCTTGGATTGAGTAGATGATTATTGAGGTTGCAGTAGTACCCAATAATATAATTGGGGCTTTAAAACAAAACATTCAAAAGACTGCTTCATATTTTTTCAATGACTTTCTTAATTTTTTTATCATTTTTTTAGTGGGAATCTCGCATACCAATATTTGGGACCTATAGAGCCTGCATAATCAAAGAGCGCCATTAATTCTTGCGTCCGTTTGGATACTTCTTTTTTTGGTAAGGGTAAGCTGATCCATGAATAGATAGCTTTAGTTAACAACTTTTGGATTTCTTTATATAATACGATTTTATTTTTTGCCTTCTATTTTAATATCTGATTTTCACATTTGGAAATAAAAATAATCTCTAGCTTTTTAATTTTCTCATCAATCATAATTGATATGAAAATCTGTTTTCCATGCACATGCGCTTTTCTATCAAGGCTTTAGACACCTCCTTCTCCAAATAAGGACTTTTCAATCTAGCGTGGGGTGCTTTGTGGCGTATGAATCTATTATTGTTACAGAATAATTTAGCAGCTTCGCTACCTATCATGCAAATAATGTTGTGAAATAGGATCCGTGTTTTGAATAGGTCAGAAGAATATTTTTGACAACGTTGAGAAATAAATTCGTAAAGACAGATAAAAATGCTAACATGCTATCTAATCTATCTTATGGTATAAGGGGTATTACCACTCCTTGATCATTAAAAAGAATTTATTAAATGCTAGCAGGAATTTTTTTATTTGGCTATTGATTGTTATTGTTTATTTTAGAATTCTTTAAAAGTTTTGAAAAAATTTGTACATTTTGGTTCCAGTTCCATCTAATTCTTTTTTGTTCAAAACTTCAACTACATTTAGAAAAAGTTTTTTTACTTCTTGAGTCGTATGATGTTCTACTTTTTTATTAAGCTTTAAAAATTTATTTTACCATTCTTCAAAATTTTTAGTCTTCTTAAGTTTTTTTAATTATCTTCTCTGCCTTTTTTCTTCCGAAATAAGGTGTTTAACAATTTTTTTAATCTTTTCTATCCTTTTAAGTTCAAGAATAGGATCTAAGTGTTTATCAAACGGTATCTATTTGTTTTCTCGTTCTATTAGGGACAGGAATAGCTGCCTTGATGTCTTGGTTAAATAAGGAAATAATTTTCTCTCCCAAACCGAAAGCTTTAAATGCTGAGGTGTTAGCAGAGTTGGAAGTGGTTAAAGGCTTATTAAAAGCCGATTGGACTGGACAAGATGATCCAAGTGTGTGTCAAAGAGTTTGTTAAAATGCTGGTCCGTGCTTATTTCAAAATTAAAGCGAAATCAGAAAATGAAGTGCGAATTTCGATAAATTCAAATTCAGATGAAATTTATCTATCTATCTATCTATCTATCTATTTTGCCTATTACAACTCAACCTGCTTCTAATTATTAAACTTTCGGTCAAACCCTACTTTTGCTAATAATTGACCTCTTCTTTCCGTACAAGAAAGAGAAAAAGTGGAGAGGATGGAAGAAAGTGACCAATCTCTAAGAAAAGTTTTGGTTAAAATTGGGGGAAGATCCTTGGAGTAGGAAATCACTAAGCTGAACGGTTAATTAGGAAGTCGTGGAATAATGCTCCCCCTCCTAGAGAGAGGAGCAGATTAAATTAACTAGACGTTTCAATGAAAGAGACTTGAGGCAAACTATTGAGGACTACCGTAATCCAAATAACGTGCTGAACGACTTGCTTGCTGACCTCCGATTCACTAATGTATTTACGTGGCATCGATACATAAGCCAGAGCCATTAATAGCAGAAACAGCGAAATAATAGAGTTCAAAGTCTTTTTTGTCTACTCCGGGATGGGCGATAATATTCATCTGTAAATTAGCCGGCATTCGTTGATATTCCTTGTCCTTGACTAAATGAGTAAAGCGGTAATAAATATTATTCATTGCCATAATACTCGCCCCGTGCCTTTAATCGTGTTAGTCATTGATTCGGTTAATTTTGCTTCTGCCTGGTTAAAGAGTGTTTTCATAAAGGATACATTTTGGGTAGTAAAAGCAACTGTCAAAGCAATTCTTAAGATTTTTTGGCGGGTTAATTTGCTGTTAGAGGATTCATTTAGAACTTGCGATAAATTTAATTTTAAATCTCTCGAATATTCAGGTAATTTATCTTTATATTCTTTTAATATCGTTATTTTCCTAATTAGAAATATTTATCGTATTTTCGCCTTTTTGCCAATTGCAGGGGTATAATTCCTTAGTTTATAAAACATCAAGTACCTGTTAGAACTTCATGTGGATTACGCCCTACATTATTTAAATCATTGACCATAATAAACCGAACGGTTTGTTTAGGATCAACAATAAATGTGGTCCGCTCTGCAGCACCTTCATTTTTATTCAGAATTCCCAATTTTCGCGACAGATTGTGTTGAATATTAGAGAGCATTGGGAAAGGTAATTCTCAAAGTTCTTCTTTTTTACGACGCCACACCAAATGCACGTATTCGGAATCCGTACTAATATCTAGAACTTGTGAATCGCGATCAGTAAATTCGCCATGTAATAGTCCAAATTTGGCGATTTCAGTAGAGCAAAAAAAGTGAAATCTTTAGACCAGAAAAATATTACGAGCCATTTGTTCAGGTAACTTTTTTCGTTGACCTTAATGAAGGCCTTATTGATGTTATTGCTAATAACACCAGTTAACGAAAAGTTAGGGAATTTTTTTACTAATCTTAATCATGTTTTTTTCTACTCAATGTTCGTTTTTGAGTTTATTTTAGTTGGGAGCAGATAAACAAAATCGATTGTTTTTATAAAGTTGATAAGCAAAAATTATGAGCGAGGAGTGGATGGTAGTTACAATTTCTTTTTTAACAACTCAGTTACTTGATGGGGGTTGACCTTACCCTTGGTAACTTTCATAATTTGGCCGACAAAAAAGGCGAATAATTTAATTTTTCCAGAGTGGTATTGTTCTACTTGCTGAGGATTACTCGTTATAATTTCATCAATGATTTTCTCAAGCTCCCTAGTGTCTGTGATTTTTTTTAGGCCTTGGCGCTCAATAATAGCATCAGCGTTGCCTTTGGTGTTCCACATTGCCTCGAATACTTGTTTTGCCATACTGCCGGATAATGTATTATCGGCGATGCGCCGTAGAAGCCCTCCTAATTGCTCTGCATTAATCGGACTTTCACTAATTTCAAGGTTATTTTTATTTAACGCAGCTGCAAGATCGCCAATGATCCAATTGGCAGCGAGCTTGGGAGAAATAGAGTTATCTATTTTTACTAAAGCCTCAAAATAATTGGCAGTTTCCATATGCTGAGTAAGCAATTTGACGTCATAGCTGCCCAACTGATATTTTTTTGGAACCGGCGACGTTTTTCTTCAGGTAACTCAGGAAGTTCTCTTTTAATCGAATCAATAAATTCTGCAGTAATTTCAACAGAAAGTAGATCGGGGTCCGGAAAATATCGATAGTCGTGGGCTTCTTCTTTAGTGCGCATGGTCCGAGTTTCATCTTGAACTGCATCATAAAGCCGAGTTTCTTGGATAATTTTTTTCCCAGCTTTTAAAAGTTTTTTTTGTCGAGACATCATAAAAAAAAATAGCACGCTCAACGAAACGAAAAGAATTTACATTTTTAATTTCTGTTCGTGTTCCAAATTGTTTTTCTCCCTTTGAGCGTAAAGAGATATTAACATCGCAACGGAAAGCACCTTCCTGAATCTTAGCATCACTTACGCCGATGTAACGGACTAACATATGTAAAGTTTTTAAATAAGCTACTGCTTCTTTAGACGAGCAAATATCAGGCTCAGAAACAATTTCTAATAAGGGGGCGCCTGCACGATTAAAATCGATACCGGAGTAACCTTGTACCCCTTCATGAATGGACTTTCCTGCATCTTCCTCTAAATGCGCACGGGTAATTCGAACGCGTTTAGAACTTCCCTCATCGGTTTCAATATCCAAATGACCACCTTTAATAATAGGTAAATCATATTGACTTATTTGATAACCTTTCGGTAAATCAGGATAAAAATAATTTTTTCGGGAAAAAACAGCATGGTTTACAATGGTGGCTTGAATAGCAAGCCCAAAACGAATTGCCAATTTTATGACTTCTTTATTTAAAACAGGTAAAACGCCGGGCAACCCTAAATCTATTGCACAGGCTTGAGTGTTAGGTTCAGCACCATAAGCTGTAGAGGCACCAGAAAAAATTTTTGATTTTGTGTGTAATTGTACGTGGACTTCTAAACCAATAACGGATTCCCATTCCATCTTAAATTTACCTCAACTCAGGCGGCAATTTTTTATGCCAATCGGTTTCTTGTTGATAACGATGTACCATATTTAATAACTGTGATTCTTCAAAATAATTTCCAATTAATTGGGCCCCAATAGGGAGTTGGTTGATAAATCCTGCCGGAAATGCAATAGCGGGTAATCCTGCGAGGTTGACGGCGATGGTATAAATATCCGACAAATACATTGCGACGAGATCTTTTGTTTTTTCACCTAATTTGAAGGCCGGAGTGGGTGTTGCAGGAGTTAAAATAGCGTGTACCTTCTTAAAAGCTTCGACAAAATCATTTTTGATTAAATGGCGTACTTTTTGTGCTTTTAGGTAGTAAGTATCATAATATCCTGCTGAAAGCACATAAGTGCCTACCATGATTCGGCGCTTAACTTCTGGGCCAAAACCTTCTGTACGGGAGCGTTTATAAAGATCATCGAGGTCGACAGGATTAGCACAACGATATCCATAACGCACCCCGTCGTAGCGCGCCAGGTTGGAAGAACATTCAGCAGGGGCTAACACATAGTAAACCGGTGCGGCGTACTCAGTGTGAGGTAAATTAATGTCTACTAAGGTAGCACCCATTTTTTCGAATTCTTTTTTAACAGTGTCAATAGCTTCTGCTACAGCTGAATCTAAGCCGCCACTAAAACATTCTTTGGGGAGACCGATTTTTAAACCTTTTAAGGATTGGCTCAATGTGGACAAATAATCGGGAGTATCTTTTTTTATGCTAGTCGAATCCCTTTTGTCGTGAGCAGCCATAATATTGAGAAGCAAGGCGGCGTCTTCAGCAGTTTGAGTTAATGGTCCGCCTTGATCTAAGCTTGAAGCAAAAGCAATCATGCCATGACGAGAAACTCGTCCGTAGGTAGGTTTTAATCCGGTGACACCGCATAAGGCGGCGGGTTGGCGGATAGAGCCTCCCGTATCAGTTCCTGTTGCTCCGGGAGTTATTCGAGCTGCTACAGCAGCCGCAGAGCCTCCTGAAGAGCCGCCGGGAATACGGCTGATATCCCACGGATTTCGGACAGGTCCGTAATAACTATTTTCATTAGAAGAACCCATCGCAAATTCATCCATATTGGTTTTACCAATTAAAACAGTTCCTGCTGCCTTCAAACGCTCTACGACTGTAGCATCGTAAGGAGCAATAAAATTGTCTAGCATTTTGGATGCGCAGCTAGTTTTAATTCCTTGGGTGCAGAAAATATCTTTATGGGCAATTGGGATGCCGGTCAGAAGAGTTGCTTCGCCTTTAGTTAAGAGTGCATCGGCTGCTTTAGCTTGTGCTAACGCTTGCTCTTCACTAATAGTGATGAAACAGTTGAATGTGGGATTAAAATTTTTAATCGATCCAAAAAATGTTGCGTAAGTTCCACGCTCGATATTTTCTTAGCCTGCAAATCTTTGCTTAATTCAATTATGGTTTTTCGATGCATGTGTCTATCCGTTATTCTTCATTCTCAATAACCACAGGGACCATATAAAGTCCAGCTTCTACTTGAGGCGCATTTTTTTGAAATAAAGTGCGTTGATTCGATTCTGTGACAATATCTTCCCGAAAAAGTTGCGTTTCACTAGAGGAATGTGCAAGGGGTTCGATATGCGATGTATCTATCTGATTCATTTTGTCCACAAGTTTAAGAATTTCATTTAAATTTTGTCCTAACAATTGATTTTCACTTTCAGAGATATTGAGTTTGGCTAGGTTCGCAATTTTATCAATATCGCTTTTGTTTAAAGTGGACATTATTAACCCTCCTTAAGGGGTGCATTATACAGAAGACGTGGAATGGAAGACAGTCTGAGGATCCATTAGTCATGTCTGACGTCCCTAAGCCTTTCCTCTAGTTGAGTTTTCGGTTAAAGTAAGTTTGCATTTTTTGCAACATCTCAGAGCCAATAGGAAGAGTTTCCATGTTAAAAAAATTGCGTGGTCTAGTTTCGAATGATATTTCAATTGATTTAGGTACCGCTAATACCTTAATTTATGTCGTCGAACAAGGCGGTATTGTTCTGAATGAACCTTCAGTAGTAGCTATTCGAAAAGATGCTCGGGGAGGTCAGGAAAGTGTCGCAGCCGTCGGAGCAGAAGCTAAGCGCATGTTAGGCCGTACTCCAGGCAATATCCTTGCGACTCGTCCTTTGAAGGATGGTGTTATTGCTGATTTCCATGTCACTGAAAAAATGTTGCAGTATTTTATTCATAAAGTTCATAAAACTCGTTTTTTGCGTCCCAGCCCTCGTGTTTTGATTTGTGTACCCTGTGGTTCCACTCAGGTCGAGCGTCGCGCGATTAAAGAATCTGCTTTGGGAGCTGGAGCTCGTGAGGTGTATTTGATTGAGGAACCCATGGCGGCAGCAATGGGTGCTGGCTTACCCGTCGAGGAAGCTAGTGGTTCTATGGTAGTGGATATCGGGGGGGGGACTACTGAGGTAGCGATTATTTCTTTGAGTGGGATTGTCTACGCGGAATCCGTACGCATTGGTGGTGATCGTTTTGATGAGGCTATTATCAATTATGTTCGCCGTAATTATGGAGCATTGATTGGTGAAACTACGGCAGAACGAATTAAACACGAAATTGGCGCCGCATTTCCTAGCAATGAAATTAAAGAAATTGAAGTACGTGGTCGAAATTTAGCAGAAGGTGTGCCTCGAAGCTTTACGCTTACTAATAATGAGATTCTTGAAGCCTTGCAGGAACCACTTTCGGGAATAGTCGGTGCGGTCCGTGGGGCTTTGGAACAAGCGCCGCCCGAGTTGGCTGCGGATATTGCGGAACGGGGGATGGTACTCACAGGCGGTGGAGCTTTGTTAAAGGATATCGATCGACTCTTAATGGAAGAAACAGCTCTATCTGTGGTAATAGCGGAAGATCCACTTACCTGTGTAGCTCGTGGCGGTGGTCGAGCTTTAGAATTGATGCGATCAATGGGTGGAGAATTTCTTTCACGAGATTAATACTTAAAAGGGAATTTTGATAGGGAAAACAAGAGGAAAGTGTCATTAAATTAATTTTTAAACGTTCTTCAATGCCTGGATTGCGTACCCTTATTTGTATGGGTTTATCAATTGTATTGATTCTTTTGGACCAAAAAGCAGGTTTTTTTCAGAAGGTTCGGGCTGATTTGTCCTTAGTTGTGCTTCCTATCCAATATTTAGTGAATGCTCCTATTAAAACAATCCAGTGGATTGCTACGAATATTACCACTCAACAGCAATTAATGGTGGACAATGCTCGCCTGAGGGCCCATGAGTGGTTACTGGAATCAAAATTGCAGAAACTTCTTGTTCTTGAGCGAGAAAATGCCCAGTTACGGGAATTATTAAAATCAACTTCTCGAATGGATGGCTTGCGGTTGCTTGTTGCCCAACTGTTAGCTGTGAATTTAGATCCTAATCTCCAACAAGTTGTGGTTGATAAGGGAACGCAATCACATATTTATGTGGGGCAACCTGTTTTGGATGCTTATGGCATTATTGGGCAAGTAGTTGATGTGAGCCCCTTGACGAGTAATGTTATGTTGATTTCTGATCCTAAGAGTGCTGTTCCTGTCCAAGATTACCGGAATGGTATTCGTGCTATTGCAGTTGGGTTGGGAAGCTCTGGGAAGCTCATGCTGATTAATGTCCTAGATACCAGCGATATCCAAAAAGGTGACCTTTTTATGTCTTCTGGGCTCGGGTTGCGCTATCCAGTAGGTTATCCTGTGGGGGTGGTCTCCGAGTTAACGCATAATCCTGCTAAGCGTTTTGCTACAATTGTTCTTCGGCCATCAGCCATTTAGATCAGTCGCAACAAGTGTTAATGGTTTGGCCGGATAGGGCTTCGTTAAAAAATGGGGTACGAGAAGAGTTAGCATCTTCCTCAGTGAGGCCTAAAGAAAATGGAAAATGATATTTAAACAAAGAATTTTAATTGGACTCACTTTTCTAGTAGGAATGATGCTAACTATCCTGCCTCTTCCTGAATGGGTCGTATGGTACCAACCTGCCTGGGTTTTGATGATTCTTTTATTTTGGATGATTGCTATTCCCTATCGAGTGGGCATTGGCGCCGCTTTCGTAATAGGCCTTTTGCTGGATTTTCTTATGGGAACCATTTTAGGGCAACATGCGCTATTATTTACCTGCCTTGCTTATTTTTTCATTCGTTTTCAAATACCCATCCACAGCTTGCCCGCCTCGCAACAAACGATATTAGTTTTAATCACTATGGCGATATACCTCGCGTTACAATATTGGATTATGGCAATAGTGGACTCTTCTCCATTGACTGGAAAATACTGGTTGTCTCTTGTAAGTACTACGCTTTTATGGCCGTGGTTGCGATTTTTATTAAACGATTACCAACACCGATTTAAATTTGGCTGATGAATGTTAAAATTTTAGTACGCCGTTGTGAAAAATGGTTGTTAATGACGGTGGCAAGTCTTGTAATTCTCTTTGCTGTATTGATTAATATCGCTCGTTTGACAATTCCCGTACTTAACTATAAGCGTGATTTTTTTGAGCGATGGGCGAGTACCGTCTTACATCAACCCGTGCATATTAGCGGTATTAAAGCAATTTGGTATGGACTTGATCCAGCCCTCAGCTTTCAAGATGTGTTTATTACTGACTCTGCTCGTCAGAAATCGCTTTTACGGATCAAACAACTTTCTATCAGTATTGATCTCTTTCATAGCTTATTTTATTGGCGATTATTGCCGAGTTATTTAGTGCTTTCTGGTGCCCAGTTTGATGTTTCTGAAACATCAGCTCGAGAATTGCGTGTGCGGGGGATCACTAATTTCGCTCATAAACATGTGGTGGCTGATTTAGGAGATGTGAAAAATATTCTTTTATGGATATTGAATCAATCCAACGTCATGCTAAAAGCGATTAGCATCAATTATCATACATTACAGGGTAACCTAATTCCTATTAGCAACTTGCGTGTTAATTTAATTAATGGAATTTTACATCATCAAATAGCTGGAGTGGGAAGTTTATTCCAAGAAGTCCCGACGCAATTCCGATTTTTGATTACGACTTCGTCTAATAATATGAGTCTTTATGTCGGAACTAAAAATGTAATTTTTAAACAATGGCTAGATACTTATTTTTTACAGAAATATTTTAAAAATTTGTCGATTGGGTCGGGAGAAGGTGATATACAATTATGGGCAAGGTTTCATAAAGAAACTCTTAAATCATTGCAAAGCTTAATAGCAGGTAATCATATACGATTAATCTTTAATCAGGGTCACATACTATCGCTCGATCACATCTCCGCCAATTTATATTGGAAGCCTTATGTGAATGGCTGGGGATTAGTAGGGAATGACATTTTTCTGCGAACGGGAGAAAAAAATGGCCGGAGCATAATTTCGGTGTCCGTGTAATTTATGAGAATTCAATTCCTGCAATTTTATTCAGAACTAATTATTTTCAATTAAGAGACATTCCCCCCTCGCTGAAAAATAGGATATTGGCTGGAAAAATTTCAGAAACTTTATCAAAAGATTCAACCATCGGGGGAGGTTCATCGTTTCTGTTTGTTTTATTTTCCTGGAAAACAAAAACTTTATTATCATCTAAGAACCGATTTTTCTGCCTTAAGTTTTCAACCTTGGAATAATTTGCCAGGAGGTTCACAATTATCGGGTTCGATAGATATGAATCCTTCAAGAGTAAAGCTCAAATTACAATCAAGCAGTAGCACAATTAAAGTTCCAGGAATTTTTAAGGCGCCCTTAGTATTAAAGCGATTAAATTTCATTACTCAATGGCATCGCTCCTCACTGAGTTGGGATATTGATGTATCGCAAGCCTATTTAAGCAACAATGATTGGCAATGGCAGGGATGGGGGAGCTTATCCTTATCTGAAAATAAATTGCCTTATATTTCATTGCACGGAAAATTCAAAGTAGAAAATATAAATAACATCCAATCTTATTTACCATATCGTTATATGAGTTCTGATTTATCAGCCTGGTTGAATAAAGCATTTGTGGCTGGAAAAATAACTGTGGGCATTGTAGATTTGGAAGGCCCTCTAAAGAAATTTCCTTTCATCCATAAAGAAGGGCATTTTGACATGATTGCTGATGTGAACAGCGTGACATTACATTACCACCCTAAATGGCCAAATATAAAAAATATTCATGGGACAGTTGCTTTTCATAACGATAGTTTGAATATTGTCGCGGATCGCGCAGAAATAATGGGAAATCCTTTAAATCATTTAAAAGCCGCAATAGCTCATTGGGCTAAGCCCATTTTAGTGGTATGTGGTCGGTCGGTTTCTAATCTAACAGACGGCTTTCGATTTCTGCAAGCAACTCCTCTTTTAGTCGCTAAACAAATTAAAGCCATTATTCCAAATAGGCCCTTCAGAGCAAATTTAAATCTCAAAATTCCACTAATTCAGCACGTAGCCAATACAAACGTAGATGGAAGTTTGTTTGTTAATAATGTACAATTGTTTTTAAAAAATTGGGGAATAAAACTTAATCAAGTCACTGGAAATTTTCATTTTATTAATGATTTCGGCCAATCATATTGGAGCTCAATTTTTAGGTTCATCAATCGATTTTTCCATTGCTACTATCAATCCCGGGACGCTCTCGCCAGTGTTGCAGATTGAAATGAGCGGTCAAATCCCGATTGAGGTCTTGCAAAAGCAATTTAATTTTCCAATTTTAGATTATTTATGTGGATCAACTTCCTATCGTGCATTGTTAAAATTACGCACCGATAATGACTCCGTAACCAATAGTTTTTCTCTAGTGACTAATTTAATTGGAGTTAAATCTACGCTCCCTGCTCCCTATGATAAACTGGCGCAAGATTCTGTTTTTCTAAATGCAGTCTTATTTTTCACAATAATAAAATCTCAGCGATTAAAGTCCATTATAGTAATCCTTTAAAAGCCAAAGCAGATACCAGTCTTAATTTATCCTCTCAATACAAAGGCTGGTCAGTAAATATAAAAAGTCCTTTAATTCTGGGCGATCTTTCAATTTTCTCCAATGATCACGCATGGCAAGGATATTTTTTGCGATTTTATTTGCCCCAAAAAATGAAAGATAACCAAATGAAGTGGGATCCTAAAAGCTTACCGTCTATGGATTTAACTATTAATGATTTCCGTTATGGTAAAAATGTGTTAGGTAAATTAATAATGCAAACGTCGAAAATAAAAACCGGCTTGAACATCGATAATTTTACGGCAACAGGCCCCTTGTTTTATATTAAAGCTGCAGGAAAATGGCAGCACAAAAAAAACCAAACAGAAACGCAGTTAGCGGGACAGTTTGTGAGTTCCAATTTGGGAACCCTCCTTAAGAAATGGGGAATTACTAAAGCTCTGGAAGGAGGGAAAGGACGAGCTGATTTTTCGTTGCAATGGCCAGGATCACCTGATCAATTTGTGGCTGCCCCTTTAAACGGTGATATTAAAATTAATTTTTATCAGGGACGCGTGACAGAATTAATTGAGGGAGCTGAATCCGAATTAGGTTTTGGTCGCCTACTTAATTTATTTAGTTTACAGTCATTACCCAAATTACCCATTAATCTTGCTAATTTTTCTAAAAAAGGATTCGCATTTAATTTGTTTAAGGGAAATTTTTCTTTATCGAAAGGAGTTGCTAGAACCAAAGATGCCTCTTTAGTAGGGGATATTGCCTGGATTCAGATTAAAGGCTTATTGGTTTTCTAAATAAAAATTATGATTTTTATTTAGAAATTGTGCCAAATATAACTTCAACATTGCCGTTGCTCGTGGGTCTTGCCGGTGGGCCTTTAGCGGGAGTTATTACCTGGATTGCTAATCAAGTTTTGGCGCCGCATGTTGGCAAAGCAGCTGAGGTGAATTATCATATTGTGGGTTCTTGGAATAAGCCGGTAGTCACCTTACCTGCTCCTGCTAAAACTAATTTTCAAATGCACTGATAAACAAAGATGAGTGACTTAATTCAAATTGCTAACGATTTTCTTTTAAGACCTTTTAACCTTACTCCCAACAACTTAGAAAAAATCATGGGCCGGGCTATGGGCCCTTCTATTGATAATGCCGACATATTTTTACAAAGCATCCAGGAAGAAAGTTGGACATTAGAAGAAGGTATTGTGAAAGGAGGTGATTTTTCCCTTGATCAAGGATTCGGCTTACGAGTTATTAGTGGCGAAAAAATAGGCTTTGCTTATGCGGACGATATCAATGCGAAAGCTCTGTTACGAGCGGCACATTCTGCAAAGAATATTGCTTATTCCGGTGGCTCTACACTTATAGATGTCTTACATAAAGAATCAATTAAACCGCTTTATTCTCAACTCAATCCTATTGATTCAATGACTACGATAGAGAAGGTCGAATTACTACAGCGCATTGATCAATATACTCGAACTAAAGATCCCCGCGTGAAGCATGTGGTTATCAGCCTAACAGGACATCATGAGGTTGTGTTAGTCCTAAATAATGAAGGATCAATGGCAGCTGATTTGCGACCGTTAGTGAATTTACGAATTCGCGTAATCGTGGAACAAAATGGCCGCCGGGAACAGGGCTCCGGGGGTGGTGGTGCTCGCTGCGGTTATGAAATGTTTTTGTCAACGGCATATTCTTACGCGGATAAAGCCGTTCGTCAGGCGTGCCAAAATTTAGAGGCTGAGGATGCGCCGGCGGGTACTTTGCCGGTGGTACTCGGAGCTGGGTGGCCGGCAGTTCTTCTTCACGAAGCTATTGGGCATGGTTTAGAAGGTGATTTTAATCGCAAGGGAAATTCTGCTTTTAGTGGACGAATAGGGGAACGGGTTGCTTCTCCTTTATGCACAGTGGTAGATGATGGAACCGTTCCGGGCAAACGAGGCTCTTTGAGTGTAGACGACGAAGGGACAGTAACGCAGAAAACAATCTTGATTGGAAATGGCATTTTAAAGAATTATATGCAAGACCGTCATAATGCTCATTTGATGAAAATGGCGCCGACCGGTAACGGTCGTCGTGAATCCTATTCGCATTTACCTCTTCCTCGTATGACGAATACGTACCTATTGCCGGGTAAAAGCGATCCCCAAGAAATAATTGCTTCGGTGGAAAAGGGATTATATGCCGTGGATTTTTCTGGTGGCCAGGTTGATATTACTTCCGGAAAATTTGTTTTTTCTGCTAGTGAAGCCTATTTAATTGATAAAGGAAAAGTCACACGGCCTGTTAAAGGCGCCACTTTAACTGGTAACGGTCCTGATATCTTAACTAAAGTATCGATGGTGGGAAGTGATTTAGTACTTGATTCGGGGATTGGTATTTGTGGAAAAGCGGGGCAATCCGTTCCGGTCGGGGTGGGGCAACCTACCCTCAAAGTCGATGCATTGACGATAGGTGGAACTGAATAACTTTCCTGTCCCGACGCTCTTTAAAATCATTATAATCGAGGGGCGAAATGAAACTCGGAAATTTTAAACGCCGTGCCTTTCATTAGTCTTAGAATAAGAAATAGACCTTGGACGGAAAAATTACTAAGGCTCGGGTTTTGGGAGCGGGTTAAGTAGATGTCGCTAATTACGCTCCTTAAATCCAATTACGTCCCTAAAATAAGAAACAAAAGTTCTTGTGAAGCTTTTGCTTGCTTGACAGTCAGAGAAAGCAGTTGGTATAACCTGAACAATCGAGGAGAAGGGGCAAAAAAGCCCAACCATTAATCGATGGAACTACCGAGAGGAATTTATGAATAAAAATGATCTCATTGAAGTCATGGCAGAGTCGGCCGGTATTTCGAAAAATGCAGCGAATCGAGCTTTGGATGCATTTGTCGATTCTGTGACGGAATCGTTACAAAGCCATAAGGATGTGGTCTTAGTGGGCTTTGGTAGCTTTAAAGCAAGCCCACGCGCAGCCCGAACGGGACGCAACCCCCAAACAGGGGAACCTATACAAATTCCTGCCAGTGTAGTGGCGAGATTTTCAGCAGGTAAAAAGCTAAAAGAGGCTTTGAATAGAGGTAAAAAATAAAACCGAAGTGAAATTTAAATTTAAATTTAAATTTAAATAAAACAAGAATAAATTAGGCTTGATTAACCCAGACATATCCGCTATCTTCATTGTCCCAGAGCTTCAGTAATTCTGGGGCAATTTTTGGTGCATTCCCTGAATAGGTAGTGCGAACACTGAAGTTCAGGTGTTCATGGAAAATGATATGGGTGCTTAGCTCAGTTGGTAGAGCGTCGCCCTTACAAGGCGAATGTCGGGGGTTCGAATCCCTCAGCACCCATTTAGGATGACAGAGGATTAAGGACAGAAGACAGATTGCTGTTGTTTCGCGACAATTAGGTTATTATTACTTAGTGTAGGTACACCAACTGTGTCGTCAGCCTTCTGTACAGGAGTGGTAGTTCAGTTGGTTAGAATACCGGCTTGTCACGCCGGGGGTCGCGGGTTCGAGTCCCGTCCACTCCGCCATTTATAATGAGTTAACGGCATATGTTACAAAACCTTTTATGAACATATACAAGGTTGGATTGCTGGCATAATCTTTATCTGTTATTTTCCTTTCTTTTATTTTCTGGGGCATTCAATATTATTTACAATTTAACGCAGGTGAAGGTAAGAAACTTTCAAAAGTGAATGGTGAAAAAATTACTGAGAACGAGTTGAACCAAACATTTCAATGCCTACAGCGAGCTTATTCGCAAAAGATTAGACACTCTCTCACTGCAATTTAGGACGATGAACTTAAACATTATGCTTTACGAGGTTTTGATTTTAAATCATATTCAAGTGTATTCTGCAAAAAAATTGGGCTTTGATGTAAGTCCTGAACAAGTGGGATTAAGTAATCATGACCCTGCTGACTTTTCAAGAAAACGGACAATTTTCTTCTTTGCAGTTTCAACAATTTCTCTCTGAAAATTTTTTATTAATAGACAATTTATGACGCAAATGAAAAATGCGTTAATAGTGCGGCAAGTGCAAAGCGGAATAATGAATAGTGCTTTTATCTTACCGAATGAAGTGAAGAGCAATTACGAATTGATTAATCAAAGACGTGATTTTCGTTACTTTATTATCCTTAGTGCTCATTTTTATGGAAAGATTAAAGTTACGCCAAAAATGGTCGCAGATTATTATTACGGACACCGCCAAATTTTTGAAGCGTTGGAAAAGGTGAGTATTTCTTATCTCTTGCTTTCTCCTGAGATACTCTGTTATCAAGTAGTAGTAAGCGATGCTGAAATTAAAGAATTAATTAAAGAATTTTATGCAAGTAGCGGAGAAAAGAGTTCTTTGGAAAAGGTCAAAGAACAAATTAAACGGGCATTAATACATCAAAAAATAAATACCCTGTTAACTAAAAAGAGTGATCAATTATCGAATGTTACTTACATAAATTCGACAACTTGAATTTAAAAATTCAAACAACTCCTTTATTTACTCGCAATGGAACGAAAGAGGGAATTACTGGTAATCCCAATATTATGGCAGTGGCATTCAGTAACGATGTGTTGAAAGACGGCAATAATAGCGATGTAATTGAGCTAAAGAATGGAAGCCTAGTAATTCTAAGAATAAGAGTATGTAGTAGCCAGCTATATTATTCCTTTAAAAACCGCTTCTGCGCAGATCCAAACCTATGCTTGAAAAACCATTGGTAGAAACCCAAGCGTCTTTGTTGGCTGGAAAAATCCAAAAGCTTCTTCAAAAGGGAAAATCGCCAGCCGATATTACAAAAAAGTATGATTTGCCATAGCATTAAACTAATATCGCTCAAATGATAGCTCGATTCCAAAATCCGTTCTTGCAAGTGTGTTTGCTAGTAGTTTGAAGTCCCCAATAACCATAGCGTTCTTAGGAACTGGAGATACGGCTGTGTTTCAACTGACAGGAATTAAATTAGCTGATTTTAAGGGAACTACTGACAACGAGAATGAAATTTGCGAAAAAACTTTATCGAATTATTCGGGAAGTCTAGATTACCAATTTTATCTAAATAAAATCCACAAAATCAGTTAAGAATTAAGCTCTATTAAATCGAAAATTGATCAATTGTATTTTGATATTCTTGATATTCATATAGAAAATTTTTTTAAAAAAGCTATTTAACTACTTCCTTAAAAGCTATTTAACTACTTCCTTTCTCGAGAAGATATGATAATATTTTACGACATTCCTCATTCCTCTAAATTAATTCTCAAGACTGTTTAATGCTTGTAAGAAATCGCTTGAAAACTATGTGAGCAATTTCTAATTTTGTATGCGGAAATTTTATACTTCTGTATACCTCTTCAAACAACTTTTTTAACCGTTTAATTAAATTAAATTTTTATTTTTTCCTCTGGTATTTAGGCTTTCTTTTTGTAGAGTGCGTCTCGTTTCATCCTTTTTTAAGAAAACTAGGGTGATATATTGAAAGTCCCTTGATGGGAAACATAAGTTTTTGGGAAACCTAATAGATAAGGAAGTTTAGCGATAAGGAAGTTCAGCTGAAGCTCTCTCGGGGGGTTGATAGACAAAAAAGTCCTCGGTAAACTCTAAACATGATGAGGTAGGTTTAAGATCTGTGTGAGTCGCGGATGAATTTCTGCGCAAGGAAGCCTGCTCCAGATTCCCCAGATTGAAGGCTTAGAGGAACGCGGAAGCAGTCCTTTTTTTCTTTACAACCCATACTTCGACCCTTGCTGCAGAAGGTAGAATTTTAGTGAAGGAGGAGTTTTAAATAACTTCAGGTTTTTCATTCTTATTTCTAGGGCTTTGTATTATCTTATTGATTTCGATAGAATTGCACGGAGATTTGGCAAGAGGAGCAATCATATGGGCCGTCGTCCATTGGTGGCAGGGAATTGGAAAATGCATGGAACCCTTCAGACCATTGCTGGATTGTTAGAAGGGTTAAAACACGGGTGCGAACGAATAGAAACGGCGGAGTTAGTCGTTATCCCTCCTTATATTTTCATACCGCAATGTAAAGAAGCGTTGCTGCGAACTCAAATCTCCTGGGGAGCTCAAGACGTCTCCGAGTATGAGATCGGAGCTTACACGGGTGAAATATCAGCGACGATGTTACGTGATTTTTTGTGCCATTACGTTATCATCGGCCATTCCGAAAGGCGAAAGTTGCACGGTGAGACAAATGAATCCGTCGCGCGGAAAGTAAAGAGAGCTCTGGAAAATGGGATTCGCCCAATAATTTGTGTAGGGGAAACCAAAGCGCAACGCGAAGCGGGGAAAACCCTTGAAATTGTTCAAGAGCAGCTTGCAGTTGTATTGCGGATGCATGATAATCGGGCCTCATTAAGCGATATCGTAATTGCTTATGAACCTGTATGGGCTATCGGAACAGGTAAAAATGCCTCTCCCGTTCAATCAGAAGAAGTTCATGCTGCTATTCGGGAGCAATTGCGACACTATGACGCCACGATAGCGCAGAATACCCGGATTTTATATGGAGGCAGTGTAAAACCAGAGAACGCAAGGGCTTTATTTACAATGGCAAATATTGATGGTGCCTTAGTGGGAGGCGCTTCTTTGAAAGCTGAACATTTTTTGAAAATAGGGGAACAATGCAATCAATTATATTAATGATTCATGTACTGATTTCGGTCTGCTTGATTGGGTTAGTATTATTGCAACATGGTAAAGGGCTGATGCAGGGCCGGCTTTTGGTAGTGGTGCTTCTAATACGATGTTTGGAAGTACGGGCGCGACACCTTTTCTCATGAAAGTGACGATTATTTTGGCAGCTGGTTTTTTTGCTACAAGCATTGGGCTTGGTTATCTAGCCTAACGTAATCCAGGTGAGGGGATAAAAGTGCCACCCTTACAAGAAGACCCACAGCGCCGATTAAAAATTTTCAACCTGGGACAGGCACTCAAGCGCTTATTGATATGCCGAAGTGGTGGAACTGGTAGACACGCTGTCTTGAGGGGGCAGTGGGGAAACCCGTGTCGGTTCGAGTCCGGCCTTCGGCATCAATTGTTGTTTAAGAAAGCTTTGTTATATTCTGCATCAATGCAGTAAATCATGCCCCAGTGGGTAAAATTATACTCGACTTGTTATCTCTTCTGCGTAGAGATGACCTTAATTTTAAGGGCAATTGCAAGTGTTAGCACATTATTTTCCAATCTTGGTGTTTATTAGTATAGGTATCTTTATTGGGATGGTAGCATTGGCAATAGGTTGGTTTTTAGGACCTCGCCGACCTTATAAAGACAAATTATCTCCTTATGAATGTGGTTTTGAAACTTTTCAAGACGCCCGTTTGCCTTTTGATGTTCGTTTTTATCTAGTGGCTATTCTCTTTATTATTTTTGATTTAGAGACTGCCTTTTTATTTCCATGGGCTGTCGTTTTACGTCATATTGGTTGGTTAGGGTTTTGGGCAATGATTATTTTTCTGGCAATTTTGGTGGTTGGATTTATTTACGAATGGAAACGTGGTGCTTTGGAGTGGGAATAAATGAATCAATTATTAAGCAGAGAAGGTTTTCTCCTTACGTCGTTCGATGATTTAGTCCGATGGGCGCGGAGCGGCTCTTTATGGCCCATGACATTTGGGCTTGCGTGTTGTGCGATTGAGATGATGCAATGCGCTTCTTCTCGTTACGATTTGGATCGTTTCGGGGCAGGCTTATTTCGTCCGAGCCCCCGTCAAGCTGATGTGATGATCGTAGCCGGCACATTATGTAATAAGATGGCCCCCGCTTTACGCAAGGTTTATGATCAAATGACTGAGCCCCGTTGGGTGATATCTATGGGTTCTTGCGCAAACGGTGGAGGATATTACCATTATGCCTATTCGGTAGTACGAGGTTGTGATCGAATTGTGCCGGTCGATGTCTATGTGCCAGGCTGCCCGCCGACAGCGGAAGCTTTATTTTACGGGGTTATTCAGCTACGAAATAAAGTTAGGTATCGAAATATATTTGATCGAAAAGATTTAAGGGGACAGAATGTCTGATAAAAAAAATTTAACCGACGCCCTCAAAGATCGTTTTTCGACTCTCATAGAAAACCTAGATGATGAGCTCGATATAGTCACAATAGAATTACTTCCCACTTCTCTCTTAGAAGTTTGTACGGCTTTGCGAGATGAGGCTCCTTTTTATTTTGAATTGTTGTTAGATATTTGTGGTGTGGATTATTTAAAATACGGTACCAGTGAATGGCGTACCGAAGAAACAACAAACACAGGTTTTAGTCGCGGTTTTCGAAAAACATACAAGAACAAATGATTCCCTGGAATAAGCCGCGCTTTGCTGCTGTATATCATTTATTGTCATTACGTCATAACCAGCGTGTGCGGTTAAAAGTTTATGTGGATAATGATCCACCTATGGTGCCTTCCGTCATCAAATTATGGAATTCAGCAGATTGGTATGAACGAGAAGCTTTCGATCTATTTGGAATTGTTTTTGATGGTCATCCCGACTTGCGACGATTGTTAACGGATTATGGTTTTGTGGGTCATCCTTTTCGTAAAGATTTTCCCTTGATTGGGGAAATCGAGCTTCGTTATGATGCAGCGCAACAACGTTGTATTTACGAACCTGTGAGTATTCAACCTCGAGTGTTAGTACCAAAAGTAATTCGTTCCGATAACCGCTATAAAAAAGGCGAATAAATGGCTGAAGTTCGTAATTTCACTTTTAATTTTGGACCGCAACATCCTGCGGCTCATGGTGTATTACGACTTATTATTGAAGTGGATGGTGAAGTAATTCAACGAGTGGATCCTCACATTGGTTTATTGCATCGTGCTACAGAAAAATTAGCGGAAAGCAAACCCTATAATCAAACGATTGGTTATATGGATCGTTTGGATTATGTGTCGATGATGGCTAATGAGCACGGTTATGTGTTAGCGATCGAAAAATTATTAGGAATCGAGCCCCCCATTCGTGCAAAATATATCCGTACCCTATTTGATGAGATCACACGCATATTAAATCATTTATTATGGTTAGGCGCTCATGCATTGGATGTTGGAGCAATGACTGTTTTTCTTTATTGTTTTCGTGAACGAGAAGATTTAATGGATTGCTACGAGGCTGTGTCCGGAGCGCGAATGCATGCCACTTATTATCGCCCTGGAGGTGTTTACCGTGATTTACCTGATAGTATGCCAAAATATAAGGCTTCACGTTGGCATAGTGAAAAAGAAGTTAAGAAATTAAATAAAGCCCGAGAAGGGTCCTTGTTAGATTTTATCTGGGATTTTACCGAGCGATTTCCCAAATTAGTGGATGAGTATGAAGTGCTATTAACAGATAATCGGATTTGGAAACAGCGAACAGTAGGTATTGGAGTTGTTTCGCCGGAAAGAGCTTTACAATTAGGTTTTACCGGGCCAATGTTACGTGCATCGGGGGTCGAATGGGACCTCCGAAAAAAACAACCTTATGCGGCTTATGATCAAGTGGATTTTGATATTCCTATCGGCAGTGAAGGCGATTGTTACGACCGTTATTTGGTTCGCATTGAAGAAATGCGGGAGTCGAATCGAATTATTCGTCAATGTGTAGAATGGCTGCAAAAAAATCCCGGACCGGTGATGATCGATGACCATAAAATCGTTCCGCCGAAACGTGAAGTTATGAAAAGGGATATGGAAGCACTCATTCATCATTTTAAATTGTTCACTGAAGGTTATATTGTTCCTGAGGGTGAGGCTTACGCAGCTGTAGAACAACCTAAAGGTGAATTTGGAGTTTATATCGTTTCTGATGGAGCGAATAAACCCTATCGTGTTAAAGTACGAGCGGCAAGCTATCCTCATTTGGCTGCAATAAATGAAATGTGTCGTGGGCATATGATTGCTGATTTAGTCACTATTATTTCTAGTATTGATATTGTATTCGGCGAGATAGATCGTTAATGAAGAAAGAAATTAACTCCTCCATTGTTATTAGTGACGAAGTGGCAAAAGAAATTGATCGTTGGTTAGTGAAATATCCGAGCGATCAAAAGCGATCGGCCATAATACCTGCACTATTATTTGTGCAGAAACAAAATGGCGGATGGTTGAGCGAAGCAGCAATAAATGCTGTGGCGGATTATTTAGAATTATCGCGCGTATGGGCCTATGAAGTAGCCACCTTCTATGACATGTATAACTTGAAACCGATTGGTAAGCATAAAATTGGAATTTGTCAGAACGTATCGTGTTTTTTATGTGGAAGTGATGAAATCGTTGCGGGTGTTAAAAAAACGCCTGGGGATCGATTTTAATGAAACCACGCCTGATGGCTTATTTACGCTAAAAAGCGTGGAATGCATGGCAGCTTGTGGGGGAGCTCCTATGTGTCAAATCGATGATCATAAATCTTACGAAAATTTAACGCCAGAAAAAATGTTAGCCATAATTGATAAATTAGAGCAGGAGTCGAAAACGAATGCTTCGTAATGCGGTTTGTTATCGGACTCTGCATTTAGATCAGCCTTGGACACTAAAATCGTATGAAAGTGTCGGAGGCTACAAAGTATTACGAAAAATACTTAAAGAAAAAACACCACCCGAAAAAATTATTAATGAAATTAAAGAATCTTCCTTGCGGGGTCGAGGAGGAGCTGGTTTTCCCACGGGATTGAAATGGAATTTTGTTCCGCGTGATAAGCAAGGACAAAAATACGTTATTTGTAATTCTGACGAAAGCGAGCCTGGCACGTTTAAAGATCGCGATATTTTGCGATTTAATCCTCATCAAGTATTGGAAGGAATTGCGATTGCCTGCTATACGCTCAGGGCGACGGTTGGTTATAATTTCTTGCGTGGCGAATTTTGGGAGCCTTTCAATCGATGCGAACAAGCATTAGTAGAAGCACGAGAAGCAGGATTAATTGGGAAGAATATTTTAAATTCAGACATTGATATTGAAATTTATAATCATTTCAGCGCTGCTGCCTATATTTGCGGGGAAGAAACGGCGCTCATGAATTCTTTAGAGGGAAAACGAGGATGGCCTCGTTTCAAACCGCCTTTCCCAGCTAATTTTGGCTTATATGGCCGTCCCAGCGTTATTAACAACACAGAAACTTTTGCTTCCGTGCCGGTGATTTTAGAAAAAGGGGGGAAATGGTTTGCGGATTTAGGATCTTCAAAAAACGGTGGGACTAAAATTTTTTCCGTAAGCGGTCATGTCGCTAAACCCGGAAATTATGAAGTTCCTTTAGGAATTCCCTTTGCCGATTTATTGGAATTAGCAGGGGGGATGCGTGAGGGTAGCGAATTAAAAGCAGTTATTCCTGGTGGTAGTTCAATGCCTGTATTGCCTGCCCACATTATAATGAAAGCCACTATGAGTTTTGATGGAATAATGGAGGCAGGGTCTATGTTGGGCTCGGGCGGCGTTATGGTGATAGATAAATCCACCTGTATGGTGAAAGTATTAGAACGGATTTCTAAATTTTATATGCATGAATCCTGCGGCCAATGCACGCCCTGTCGAGAAGGAACCGGGTGGATTTATCGGTTAGTTCATCAAATTGAGAACGGCGAAGGAACGAAACGAGATTTAGAGCAGCTTAGTCGCGTGGCTAAAGGCATCGAAGGCCGTACTATTTGCGGCTTTGGAGAGGCCGCCGCATGGCCTGTTAGTGGGATGTTGAAGCATTTCTATGATGAGTTTGTCTACCATTTGGAACATGGGAAGTGTATGGTGGAATAAGGAATGACAAAACGGTAAAGAATATGGTTGAGCTCGAAATAGACGGTAAAAAAACTATGGTGGAAGAAGGCGCTTCTATTATCGAAGCTGCGGATGAAATGGGTATTTATATTCCGCGTTTCTGTTACCACAAAAAATTATCTATCGCAGCCAATTGTCGAATGTGTTTGGTCGAAGTTGAAAAATCAGGAAAAACGCTTCCTGCCTGTGCGACGCCGGTGACTCCCGGAATGAAAGTGTTCACCAAATCTAAAAAAACCATCGAAGCTCAACGCTATGTAATGGAGTTTTTGTTGATAAATCATCCGTTGGATTGCCCTATCTGTGACCAAGGGGGTGAATGTGAATTACAAGACTTAGTAATGGGTTTTGGTCGGTCTCACTCTGATTACGAAGAAACAAAACGGGCTGTGTTTAGCGAAAATATTGGTCCTTTAATTGAAACTGAAATGACTCGTTGTATTCAATGCACTCGCTGTGTGCGATTTGGAGAAGAAATTGCTGGCTTTCCTGAACTTGGAGTAATTAATCGTGGCGAGAAAGAGGCGATATCGACTTACGTTAAGCATTTTATGCAATCAGAATTGTCGGGGAATATTATTGATATTTGTCCTGTAGGTGCGTTGACGGATAAACCCGCACGGTATCGGGAGCGAGGTTGGGAACTTCGCGAGGTTCCTGCTATAGCACCGCACGATTGTGTAGGAGGAAATATTTTCTTGCATAGTCGATGGCAAGAGTTTGCCCCTCAACGTAAAATTATGCGCGCTGTTCCCCGTGAAAATGAAGTGGTAAATGAAACCTGGATGAGTGATCGTGATCGTTTCGGTCATTTTGGGCTCTATCATCATCCCGCATTTATCAGCCCAGAATAAAAAAAGAGGGGGGATGGGTAGAGGTTGCCTGGGAAGAAGCTTTTGAAATTATTAAGAATCGTACCCAAGCCCTCATTAAAAAATATAGTGTGAATCAATTAGGCGCACTAGTATCACCGAATGCTTCGCTGGAAGAAGTTTATTTATTCCAAAAATGGTTCCGAGGATTGGGTGGTTCCAATATCGATCACCGAATCCGTTGGCAAGATTTTCGCGATCAACACAAATTTGCGTCGTTCCCTAATTTGGGGCTGCCTATTGCTGATATCGAAAAATTGAATGCCATTTTGTTAATTGGATCGAATATTCGTTTTGAACAACCTCTGATTAGTCATCGAATTAATAAAGCCCGCTTCGAAGAGGCCAAGATATTAGCTATTAATCCCATGGACTTTCCTTTTGTTTTTAACCTTGAGGAAAGACTAATTGTTTCGCCTCAAGAATTACCAAACGCCTTAGCTCAGGTCGCCAAAATATTAGCGAGTGATGACGTCCCTGAAATTTTGGCAGAGGTTCATTGTGAAGAAAAAGCGAAAACGATTGCGGAGGTTTTAAGAACTGCTGAAAAAGCCGCTATTTTCTTAGGAGAACATGCCTTACACCACGAAAATTCTGCTACTATTCGAGCTCTTGCGCAATTTATTGGGCAACAAAGTGGGGCAAGTGTGGGAATCTTACAGAAGGGTCAAACAGCGCGGGGGCTTGGCTGGCCGGTGTGATCCCTCATCGAGGGCCTGCAGGCAAACAATTAAACGAAGTAGGATTTGATGCAAAAACGATGCTCACAAGGCATCCCTTGAAAGCTTATTTTATATTAAATTTGGAGCCTGAATTGGATTGTGCTTACCCTGCAAAAGCCATTAGTGCTCTAAGGAAGGGTAAATTTGTTGTTTGTTTAACAACATTTACCAATTCCCAAATGGAAACTTATGCGGATGTTATGCTGCCTATAGCACCTTTTTCCGAATCTGGTGGAACATTTGTCAATGTTGAAGGGCGCTCTCAATCATTTTTAGCCGCGAGTGCACCAGAAAAAAACTCACAAGCTGGTTGGAAGGTATTGAGAGTACTTGGCAATTATTTTAAGTTACCGGGATTTGATTATAAAAGGATTCAAGATGTTCGCCATGAAGTTTATCGAGCCATTCCGGAACTTGAGTGGGACATAGAGCAGAAAATCCACGCAGAAAGGAGACGTTCGTCTTTTTCATTAGATTCTGAATTTACACTCGAATTTCCAGGTGGGAATTCGAAATTAGCACGCCTGGCGCCTTGGCCAATGGTGCGAGTAGATAATTTAGTTCGTCGCTCCAAACCGTTACAAGAAACTTTGAGCGATCAAATAAATGCAATAGGGCTTAACCGTAAAACAGCCTCTCAATTGGGACTTAAAGCAGGAGAGCGGATTACAGCAATTCAGGGTGAAAGCCGAATTATTTTACCGTTAATGATAGAAGATCGATTAGCGAATAATACGGTATTTTTGGCATCAGGATTAGCGGAAACAGCTGGTTTTGGTCAAGCAGAAACAGCAATTACATTGGAAAGAGGCGAATAGTGGTGGACCAATTGATTACGTTGGTTTTAATTATTATTAAAATTGTCATTATTTTAATTCCATTAATGCTTGTGGTTGCTTTTTTGACGTTCGCTGAACGAAAAGTTATTGGTTATATTCAATCACGGGTGGGGCCAAATCGCGTAGGGTTTCGAGGATTTGCTCAGCCTATTGCGGACGCACTTAAATTGCTCTTCAAAGAAATTATTATTCCAACGGCTTCGGACCGATACCTTTATATTATTGCGCCTGTGTTGTCGTTAATGCCTGCCTTGGTTGCTTGGGCCGTGATTCCTTTTGCTAAAGGATGGATGTTAGCCAATATAAATGCAGGACTATTATTTCTATTTGCTATGACCTCTTTAGGAATTTATGGAATTTTAGTTGCTGGTTGGGCATCAAATTCTAAATATGCTTTTTTTGGAGCACTTCGTTCAGCGGCCCAAGTAGTTTCTTACGAAATTCCCATGGGTTTTACTCTCGTCGGTGTTCTTATTGCAGCGGGAACCATGAATTTGCAAGGAATTATTCTTCGTCAAGCCGGAGGAATATGGCATTGGTTTTGGCTTCCGTTACTGCCGTTATTTTTAGTCTATTGGATAACAGCGGTAGCGGAAACGAATCGTGCTCCCTTTGATGTGGCGGAAGGCGAATCGGAAATTGTTGCAGGATTTCATGTTGAATATTCCGGAATCATGTTTGCGCTTTTCTTTTTGGCGGAATACGCAATATGCTTTTAGTAGCGGGGATTGCAACAGTTATTTTTTTAGGTGGATGGCTATCACCTTTTCAAAGAATACCCTTTTTAGGCGCACTTTTTGCCTGGGTGCCTGGGGTAATTTGGTTTGTACTTAAATTGTCACTTTTTGTTTTTACTTATTTTTGGATGCGGGCAACGTTTCCTAGGTATCGTTACGATCAAATTATGCGTTTATGTTGGAAAATTTTAATACCGGTAACCCTAGTATGGATAGTTGTATTAGGTTTGGCAGTAGAATTTCATTTGGCACCATGGTTTTAATTAATGAAACGTTTAAAACAAATTATTAAAAGCTTCACCTTGTGGGAGCTCCTGAAGGGGCTCTCCTTAACTTTACGTTATTTTATAAAAAGAAGATTACAATTCATTATCCTGATGAAGAGGTTCCTAGATCATTTCGTTTTCGAGGTATGCTCGCTTTGCGACGTTATCCTAATGGAGAGGAACGCTGTATTGCTTGTAAATTATGTGAAGCTGTTTGTCCTTCTTTGGCCATTACCATCGAGGCAGCCCCACGTGCGCAAGATGGCTCGCGTCGTACGACGGTTTATGATATCGATGCATTTAAATGTATTAATTGCGGCTTTTGTGAAGAGGCATGTCCTGTGGATGCCATCGTATTGACTCCTGAAATGCATTACAGCATTAAAAATCGCGGTGAAAATATTCTGACAAAGGAAAAATTATTGATGATTGGGGATATGTACGGGGAGCAAATTGCAAAGGATAGGGCGAAGGATAAAAAATATAGATAAAAATATAGATAAAAATATAGATAAAAAATATTAAGCCAAATAAATGTTTCCAATATACGAGGTCATATTTTTTATTTTTGCAGCTCTTTTAATTGCAGCTGCGGTGATGGTAATTGTATCGCGCAACCCGGTACATGCTGTCGTTTTCCTCGTGCTCGCATTTTTTGCCAGCGCTATTTTGTGGATGATGATGCAAGCCGAGTTTTTAGCTTTGGTGTTAATCTTCGTCTACGTTGGTGCGGTCATGACTTTATTTTTATTTATCGTAATGATGCTGAATATTAATCTTTCTAAAATACAAGAAAAATTTATAAGATTTTTGCCTTTTGGTTTAATTGCAATGTTTTTATTAATAGCCACGATGATTGTAGTAGTAAGTCCCCGTCACTTTGGAATTACTACTGTTTCATTCCCTCGCGTGTCTAGCAATTTTAGTAACGTTAAGGCCATGGGAAGTCTTCTTTACATTGATTATCTCTATCCTTTACAAATTGCAGCTGTCATCTTGCTTGTCGCTATTATTGCAGCAATTACATTAGCGTTTCATGGCCGCAAACCCAATACCAAGACGCAACGAATTCCTGAGCAATTGGAGGTTAAAAAATCAGATCGCTTGCGATTAGTGAAGATGGAGATAGAGAAAACATGATCCCTCTAGGTTATTTTTTAATAATCGGCGCTATTTTATTCGGCTTGGGTTTTGCCGGAATTATTATCAACCGAAAAAATTTAATCATATTGTTAATGTGTATTGAACTTATGCTGTTAGCAGTTAATACCAATTTTATTGCCTTTGCTCAATATTTAGGAGTCAGGTCAGGGGAGTTGTTTGTATTTTTTATTTTAACTGTAGCAGCGGCCGAGTCAGCTATTGGCTTAGCAATTTTGGTTTTATTTTATCGCGGTCGTGGCAGTATTAATGTCGATGATATGAATATTTTAAAGGGTTAAGCAAAGCATGATTAAGATTCTAACCTTAGTTATTGTTTTAGCGCCTTTATTAGGGTGTTTGATCGCGGGATTGGGTGGAAAACCAATTGGGCGACGAGGAGCACAATGGGTCACCATTAGTTTAATGACTATTTCCTTTCTAAGCGCCTTTTGGGTTTTTATGTTAGTGGTTGTAGATGGTGGTCATTATTATGGAACGATCTACACTTGGGGGATCAGCGGTGAATTTCATTTTACTGTAGGTTTTATGGTGGACTCTTTAACCGCTGTTATGATGTTGATTGTTACCTTTATTTCCTTGGTAGTTCATATATACAGTATTGGTTATATGGCTGGGGATCTGGGTTGTCAGCGATTTTTTTCTTACATGTCCATGTTTACTTTTGCCATGTTGATCTTGGTGATCGCCAATAATTTCTTTCAATTATTTTTTGGTTGGGAAGGAGTGGGGTTAGTTTCTTATTTATTGATTGGCTTCTGGTTTGAAAAAGAATCGGCGGCGGCGGGTAGTTTAAAAGCTTTTTTAGTTAATCGAGTAGGAGATTTTGGATTTATTCTCGGAATCGCCGCTATTTTAGATTATTTTGGAAGTCTCGATTACCATACAGTATTTTCTGCAGCTTCGGGAATTTCACAAACGACAATCAGTATTTTTCCGGGCCTCCATTGGTCTATTCTTACGGTAATTTGCATTTTATTTTTTATTGGCGCCATGGCGAAATCCGCTCAAATGCCTTTACATGTGTGGTTACCGGAATCGATGGAAGGCCCAACACCTATCTCAGCATTAATTCATGCAGCAACAATGGTAACAGCTGGGGTATTTTTAGTGGCCCGGATGTCGCCTCTTTTTGAATTGTCTCAAGTAGCTTTGAGTATGGTTTTAGTTATTGGCGCCACAACCGCGCTTTTGACAGGTTTATTGGCTTTCGTTGAATTTGACATTAAACGGGTTATTGCGTTCTCCACGATGTCTCAATTGGGTTATATGATAGCGGCTAATGGGGCTTCTGCCTATTCAGCAGGAATATTTCATTTATTAACGCATGCTTGTTTTAAAGCTTTATTATTTCTGTCGACTGGATCGGTCATTATTGCGCTACATCATGAGCAAGATATGCGTAAAATGGGTAATTTGCGCAAATATTTACCTGTAACCTATATATTTTTTCTAATTGGAGCCTTATCTTTAGCAGCCATTCCTCCGTTTGCAGGCTTTTATTCTAAGGACGCTATTATTGAAGCGATTTTCCATTCGACTATTCCCGGAGCTCAGTATGCTTATATTTGTTTACTTTTAGGAGCTTTCGTCACGGGCTATTATATTTTTCGCGCATTTTTTTTAACCTTCCATACTTCAGAACGAATGGCAACCGAATTAAAACCTATCAAAGAAACGCCTTGGAACATGAGAGGCCCTCAATGGATTTTAAGCATACCTTCAGTAATATTAGGAGCAATTCTTATTTACTGGATGCTCTATCGTGAGCCTAATTTATTAGGTTCTAGTATTAGAGTTTTGCCTCGTTACGATATTTTACAAGCGATGCGAGCAGAATTTCACAATGTTTTTTATATGGCTTATCATTCTGTTGTTACATCGCAATTTTGGACTTCCGCTTTGGGTATTTTTTCTGCTTGGGTGACGACGATTGCTCGACCACATATTCCTAGGTTGCTCGAGCAACGATTCCCTTGGGTACATCGAATTTTAGTAGCTAAATATGGTTTTGATACATTTAATTGGTTTGTCTTTGTCCGAGGTGGACGAGTGTTAGCTAATTTCTTTTTTCGAGTGGGTGATCTGAAAATATTAGATCATTTTATTGTAGATGGTTTAGGACGAAACGCGATACGGGTGGCGCAATTAATGCGTCGATTGCAATCGGGTTATATTTATCATTACGTTTTTGTAATGATTTTAGGTTTATTGGCTTTTCTAATTTGGTTGGTATTGGCTTAAATCAATGATGTTTGAACATATACCTTTATTGAGTACACTTATTTGGTTACCCATTTTGGGGGCTATTTCTGTTGCGATGCTCAATAATCCTGAGCGAGCAACTCAAGCGCGTGTATTGGCGCTGATTATTGCTTTAATTTCTGTGACGCTTTGTATCCCACTTTATTTTAGTTTTGATACCACTGCTGTGGTAATGCAATTTACTGAGCATTTAAGGTGGATTCCAGCGTTTAAAATAAATTACGACCTTGGCGTGGATGGAATTTCAATGCCGCTAGTGGTGCTCACCTGTTTTACTACTTTATTGGTTGTATTGGCTTCTTGGACGATGGTTAAGAAAAAAATAGGCCAATATTTAGCTGCTTTTTTAATAATGCAAGGTGCTGTGGTGGGGTTCTTTCTTCGCTGGATGCGATGCTTTTTTATTTCTTTTGGGAAGCTATGTTGATTCCTATGTACCTCAGCATAGGTATTTGGGGAATGGAAAAACGTTCCTATGCCGCTATTAAATTTTTCTTATATACCTTTTTAGGATCCGCTTTATTATTAGTGACCTTGTTATATTTGCGTACGCATTCGGGCAGTTTTTACATTCTCGATTATTATCGACTGCATATGGGAATGACCATTCAAATTTTAGTTTTCTTAGGCTTTTTCGTTGCTTTTGCTATTAAAGTGCCGATGTGGCCTCTTCATACGTGGTTACCTGATGCGCATACCGAGGCTCCGGTGGGGGGGTCGGTAGTCCTAGCTGCATTGATGTTGAAATTAGGAGGTTATGGATTTTTGCGATTTAGTTTGCCCATTGTCCCCGATGCCAGCCGTCATTTAGATTGGTTGATGATCGGACTTTCTTTAATGGCCATTGTGTATATTGGTTTTATTGCCATTGCCCAAACAGATATGAAGAAATTAATAGCCTACTCCTCTATCGCTCATATGGGATTCGTTACTCTAGGCGCATTTATGTTATTTATGATCGTGGCGCATACCGGTAATCGTCAAGACGCCTATTTAAGTCTGGAAGGAGCAATGGTCCAGATGATTTCTCATGCTTTTGGTGCCGGAGCGATGTTTTTAGCGTTTGGGATGCTCTATGAGCAACTTCATTCCCGATATATTCGCGATTTCGGGGGTATTGCTAAAACTATGCCTTATTTTGCTGCCTTTTTTATGGTTTTCTCAATGTCAAATGTGGGTTTGCCAGGGACTTCAGGCTTTGTAGGTGAGTTTATGATTTTACTCAGTACATTTAAGACCAGCTTTGGAGTAACCTTTTTGGCTGCTTCTACATTAGTTATTGGGGCAGTATATACTTTATGGATGTATAAGCGCGTATTTTATGGCTCAATCACTAACGCTTCAGTTGCTGGGTTAACTGATATTGGCTTAATTGACAAAATTATTTTTATATTAATAACAGTAGCCGTTGTTTGTATTGGCGTTTATCCCAATTCTTTATTAAATGTATTTCACACATCCATTGGCCAATTATTGCAAGAAGCCTTGCAATCAAAATTGTAGAAGGTTAACGATATGTCATCCACGTTACCAAACTTAATTCCTGCCTTACCGGAAATATTTGTATTATTTATGGCATTGGTAATTTTGATGGTGGGTATTTTTTTTGTTAGATATTCACAGATTCTTTATTATCTCGCCCAAATTACTTTAGTAGTAGTTTTTTTGTTAACATGGCGTGTTTTTTCAGTAAGCGAATTTTCAGCAGGATCTTTACATTTCATTGCCTATTTGTTTTGGATTATTTGTCGGTTTATCTCAAACTCTTCATTTATTTGGCGGTTTTTTTCACTTTTCTCTATGCACGGGAATATAATCAAGAACGTAAAATTCCCGTTACGGAATTTTGTGTTAGGTCTTTTGTCCTTGTTAGGATGATGGTTTTGGTTTCTTCGCATAATTTCATTATGGTTTTCTTGGGCCTCGAATTATTTTCTCTTCCTACTTACGCTATGGTTGCTATGCAACGTCGAAAAACTCATTGTGTTGAAGCTGGAATGAAGTATTTTGTTATTGGTGCTATCGCCTCAGGAATGTTGATTTATGGTATGTCCATGGTTTTCGGCGCTACTCGTAGTTTAGATTTGACCGAAATTGCCGCAGCAGTAAGTCAAACTCCTGTCCATCAAAATTTGATTTTAGTCTTTGGCTTAGTATTTATGATGGCGGGTATTGCTTTTAAAGTAGGAGCAGCGCCTTTTCATATATGGATTCCTGATGTTTATGAGGGAGCGCCAAGTTCGGTAACTTTATTTATTTCCACGGCACCAAAAATAGCGGCCTTTGCTATGGTTATTCGTTTATTGGTAAATGCCATGCCGGCTTTGCAGGGGCAGTGGCATCAAGTGCTCGTAGTAATTGCAATTTTATCTATGGGTATTGGAAATTTCGCGGCTATTGCACAATCAAATATTAAACGAATGTTGGCTTATTCGTCGATCGCTCATATGGGTTATATGTTACTTGGCGTTTTATGTGGGACGAAAGAAGGTTATGTAGCAGCTATGTTTTATATTATTACCTATAGTTTTATGACCTTAGGTAGTTTTGGGATCGTCATTTTAATGAGCCGAGGTGGCTTTGAAGCTAAAAATATTAAAGATTTTGCTGGATTAAACGATCGCAATCCGTGGTTAGCTTTCATGATGATATTGACTTTATTTTCTTTGGCAGGCCTCCCACCATTGGTGGGTTCATCGCAAGGTGGCGTTCTTGATGCTTTAATAAAAGTGCATTTGGTATGGCTTGCGGTTCTTGCCGTTTTATTTGCCATTGTGGGCACCTATTATTACATTCGAGTGGTGAAGGTAATGTATTTTGAAGACTCTGCTTTTCCTCTTAAACCTATTCAATATTCGCTTGAAATGAAAATCGCTATTTCCATTAATGGTCTAGCCGTGCTCTTTATAGGCATTTTCCCGAATTGGTTATATGCTCTTTCACATCTGGCTTTTTGATTTTTTGGACCTACAATCATTTAGGTGATGATTTTCGAAGCAACTACCGCAAGTATCAAGTCATTGGTGGGCCAGTGATAGTCAGAAGACTATGTCAGCATTTATTGCTTATGGGAGCATTATTAAAAAAGGTAGTATCCTTTTGGCTTGATGCTAAAACGCCATGGAGCCGCTATTATCATGGGGTAACCTGCTTATTCTAGTGCAGATGTATCACAGAATGATGACAAAATATTTCTACATTCGTTTGTCTTAGTGATAGGAATGGTTACAGAGTGCGTAACTTATTGGAAAACAAAAAAGCATGTAAATCCCCACTACAAACTCCTCCAGTTGCTGGAAAAAAACCATGATTGCAGCTCCATTTATCACTATGATCAACTAGCATTTTTATTGCCTGAAATTAATTTATGGCAATACCTTCTGTTGGGATTCGGTCCTTCATATTTAGTGCCGCTAATATCTGTACCGCTTACCTTCTTTTACGAAGAAGGAAAGGAATTTAAATACAGCTTTTACTAGAATCTGGAAGTGATTCCACAGTCACGAGCGCTCATCATCCTGGTCAATACGGTAGTAATGATCGCTCATCCCAAGAGGGTACAAGAACAGGCAAAACCCAGGATGGGGGATGTCGAACTTGCAACTCAAAGGCTTACCCCTAATTTTATTCGAATTGTTATAAAATTCACGAAGCTTGTCATTTGATTGATTTATCTATAATATAATCCCTATAGTATTAATGCGACGTCGATGCGGGGTGGAGCAGTTTGGCAGCTCGTCGGGCTCATAACCCGAAGGTCGTAGGTTCAAATCCTACCCCCGCTACCAGAAGATTTAGAGATAAGTAAAATCCCGTCAAGGGTATGTTTTTAGATGAGGGGGGGGCTGTATGCCCTTTTTTATTTTTGAGGGAAGGGGATGAATCGAGCACGAACACTACAGCGCATAATCGCACCCACGGTAGAAACGCTCGAATTTGAGTTAGTGGGAGTTGTGAGCTTTTCTGACAAGGAGGGCAAAATGTGTTGCGAGTGACCGTAGATAGTCCTGCAGGCATAAGTCTCGACGATTGCGCCAAAATCAGTCGTCAAGTGAGCCCCATCCTGGATGTCGAGAATCCCATAAGTGGCTGTTATAATTTGGAAATCTCCTCACCGGGTTTGGGACGGCCTTTAAATACGATTGATAATTACCCGTCGATTTATGGGACGTAAAGTGAAAATACGTTTGTATAAGCCACGAGAAAGGCAACGCCAGATTTGCGCCATTATTTTAAGATGGTGGATGACGAAGCAGGGGTAACTCTAGAAACCGACGATATGATAGTAACAATAGGCTGGGATGAAATAGAAAGAGCAAATTTGATGGCGGATTTTGAGGGCTGAAAAATGAATAAAGATATTCTATTAATAGTTGACTCAATGTCTAACGAACGTGGAGTCCCGAAAGAGGTCATCTTCGAAGCTATCGAAGCGGCCTTAGCTACTGTAACGGCAAAACGTTACGATGAGGATGATGTTAAAATTTGTATATCTATTGATCAAAAAAGCGGGCATTATGAAACTTTTCGCTGTTGGACAGTAGTGGAAGATGAGGAATCCTTAGAGTCGCCTGGTCAACAAATTCCCTTAAGCCGAGCGCGGGAGATTGATTCTGATTTGGAAGTGGGCGATGTCGTTGAAGAGTCTGTTGAGTCGGTAAAATTCGGTCGTATTGCGGCCCAACAAGCTAAACAAGTTATTGTTCAAAAAGTCCGCGAAGCTGAACGAGCAAAAATTATTCAACACTATGGAAAACGGGTGGGAGAACTCGTTATTGGAGTAGCTAAGCGAGTTACTCGTGATAGTATCATCTTGGATATGGGCGAGAATGCGGAAGCATTGTTACCTCGAGAAGAGATGATTCCGCGTGAGGCTTTCCGGGTTAATGATCGTTTACGTGTTTATTTGTCCGCTGTTCGGCAGGATAAACGAGGACCTCAATTATTAGTAAGCCGTACGCGACCTGAATTTTTAATTGAATTGTTCAAAATTGAAGTACCAGAAATTGGTGAAGAAGTAATTGAGATTAAAGGTGCTGCACGAGATCCTGGTTCGCGGGCGAAAATTGCTGTTAAAACGAATGATGGTCGAATTGATCCCATCGGTGCTTGTGTGGGAATGCGGGGATCGCGTGTTCAAGCGGTTTCCAATGAATTGGGAGGAGAGCGCATCGATATTATTTTATGGGATGATAATCCCGCACAATTAGTGAT
>NZ_NIQB01000020.1:0-2022 GCF_018687865.1 Coxiella-like endosymbiont of Rhipicephalus sanguineus
TTTAGAAGTTCTGGATCCGGAACAAAACCACGCTTTTAGCGACCATTATCTGGAAGTGGATTATGATCTTTTGGATGTTATGTTCATTGCCACAGCAAATTCTCTTAATATCCCCCCGCCATTGTTAGACAGGATGGAAGTCATTCGACTAGCCGGCTATACAGAAGAAGAAAAGTTGAATATCGCTAAACGTTATTTAATTCCACGTCAGCTTGAGTTAACGGGATTAAAAGGAAAAGAAATGCTTATTTCTGATGGTGCGATTTATGAAATTATTCGGTATTACACGCGGGAAGCTGGGGTTCGAGCTCTGGAAAGAGAAATCGCAAAATTGTGTCGAAAAGTCGTTAAAGAAATTTTGACAGCGAAAGAAAAATTAAAACGAGCTAAAAAGGAAAAGCCCATCAAGCAGCGTCAAATAACCGTCCGCAATTTAGGAAAATATTTAGGTGTAAAACGTTATCGTTTTGGATTGGCTGAGGAAAAAGACCAAATTGGGCAAGTGACCGGTTTAGCTTGGACAGAATTTGGAGGAGAGCTTTTAACAATAGAAGCTCAAGTAATGCCTGGAAAAGGTAAATTCTTACATACCGGGCGTTTAGGAAATGTCATGCAAGAGTCAATTCACGCAGCCACTACGGTGGTACGGAGTCGCTCAACTGGATTGGGTGTCCCGGATGATTATTTCCAAGTGCATGATTTTCATATTCACGTTCCTGAGGGCGCCACACCAAAAGATGGTCCAAGTGCTGGTATTGGGATGTGCACCGCTCTAGTTTCAGCAATTACGCGAATTCCTGTACGAGCTGATATTGCCATGACAGGTGAAATCACTTTGCGTGGTGAAGTACTTCCCATTGGGGGATTAAAAGAAAAATTGTTAGCTGCGCTCCGAGGTAATATAAAACATGTGATCATTCCTGAGGACAATAAACAAGATTTAAAGGAGATACCGGCCATGGTGACTCATGGTTTAAAAATCCACCCCGTAAAATGGATTGATCAAGTATTTGAATTAGCGCTGACTCATATGCCCGAAGTGGAAGCTCCTGTCAAAACTTCTCCGTTGAAAACATCAAGCAAAATCTGTAAGGAAGATCGACGGACTCAAACGCATTAATTATTGTTTATTTTCATGGCCAACAATCAGGAAAAATTACAATTCGATATCTTGCGTCTTTTAGATCGTGCAAAAAAGCGAGTGGATCAAGTTGAAATTAGTGCAGGTATCGAAACGGGTTTTTCAGTAGATGTTCGTCTGGGGGCTGTAGAAACCGTCGAGTATCATCGTGAGAATTCTCTTGATATTACAGTTTATCATCAACAACGTACAGGTAGTGCGAGCACTTCGGATTTATCTTTTGAAGCGATGGAAACTGCTTTTGATAAAGCTTGTACTATTGCCCAATTTACTCAGGAAGATCCCTATGCCGGATTAGCAGACGTCGCGGATATGGCCTTGGATTATCCCAATTTGACGCTTTATCACCCCTGGCAAATTACCCCTAAAGAAGCTATTGAACTCGCCATAGAATGTGAAACCGTTGCGCGAAAATATGATCCTCGAATCAAAAATTCCGATGGCGCTACGGTGAATACGTATGATTCTTTTAGAATTTATGCGAATTCTCACGGATTTTTAGGTCACTATCCTTCGACCATTCATAGTATGAGTTGCAGTTTAGTTGCTGAACAAAACAACCAAATGCAGCGCGATCATGATTACACTTTGGCCCGTAGTTCCGATAAATTATTGCCAATTAATTTTATTGCTCAACACGTAGCAGAAAAGACAATTCGTCGATTAGGAGCTAGAAAAATAACGACGCGTCGCTGTCCTATTATTTTTGATGCACCTGTGGCGAAAGGAATGTGGCGATCCTTAATTTCGGCTATTCAAGGCAGTAATTTATACCGTGACGCTTCTTTTTTATGTGGCCAATTACATCAGCAGATCTTTCCTAAATTCATTACTATTTATCAGGAGCCGCATTTGCTGGGGGAAATTGGCAGCGCACCTTT
>NZ_NIQB01000021.1:0-1580 GCF_018687865.1 Coxiella-like endosymbiont of Rhipicephalus sanguineus
ATTCATTTTGATCTGGAATATTCATTTTGATCTCGCAGAGTAGCAGATTATATCCTAAATAAACCAAATTTATAAGCTAAAAACAAAATTTATAAGCTAATCGTTTAAATAAGCCTGGAGCAGGACGACATGAAAGATAATACTGTTGTTTTTCTTTTGGTGATAATAAGATGCCGTCTACTGTTACTGGTTTATAGAGATGAATCATTACGTTGTTGAATACAAGATTGGAAGAACTAGGAGGAAGTTCGAATCGCTTAATTGCTTTTTTCAGACCAACCGAAGGAAATAGTGCCTTACAGACTTCTGAAGATCGGTTTAAAAGTGAGAGCCTGAGCAATGCGCCCTTTGAGTTTACGATTAAGTAAGAGAATAATTAATCATTTTTGAACAATGACCGTAGTTCTTGTTTCGCTTATGTTTAAATCTTTTTCTGTTGGTCAGTCAATTTCTTTCCTGCTTGATTGATATAGAAATTAAGCATCGACATGGCAGATTGATAAGGAGTTCCTTTTCGACGCTTGCTGGCTACAGCCGATTTTTTAAGGATTTTAAAATTCTTTGGGGATCTTTTCCAACTACCCCCTCCCCCTTGCGTCAAGGTCAAGCGCATTGCTGCTTTCGGTAACTTTTTGTGACCATCTTTGTTTGTTTTCTTTTGTCATATTTTTATTATAGTCAACAAATATAGTCAACAAATTTAATGTGTTTGACACAACAAGGAAATACCTTTCTCTTATCGTTAATTGAAAAAGGACTGCTGTTTTGAACCTCTTGATTCTTACTTCAAAAATGATAAATTGTTTCTCAAAGCTTTTTAGAGGTAATTGATGGATAAAAGACTATTAGAAATACTAGCTTGTCCGCTTTGTAAAGGGAAATTGGTATATAAGCAAGATGCGGAAGAGCTTTTTTGTCGCTTTGATAAGCTAGCCTATCCTATTCAAGGGGGAATCCCAGTTATGTTGGCTGACAAAGCTCGTTCATTAATAGAAGAGAGGTAAGATGGAATTCCGAGTCATCATACCAGTTCGTTATGATTCTAGCCGCCTACCCGGTAAAGCCTTGGCAGATATCGCCGGTAAGCCGATGATTCAACACGTCTATGAATGTGCCGTGAAAAGTGGTGCGGAAGATGTTGTGATCGCGACCGATGATAAACAAATAAGTAAAGTAGCAGAAGATTTTGGGGCAATGGTTTGTATGACTTCTTCTGATCATCAGTCGGGAACGGAACGCATCGCAGAAGCTGTTGTTGCTTTGGGTTTGGAGGACGATGAAATTGTAATCTGTTTGCAAGGTGACGAACCCTTGATTACCCCGGAGGCTATTCGAAAACTAGCAGAGGATCTGGAGGAACATGATAATGTAAAAGCAGCTTCTCTCTGCACACCGATTACCGATATTAACGAATTGTTTAATCCTAATACCACCAAAGTGGTTTTGAATCGTCGAAATTATGCTCTTTATTTTAGTCATGCTCCTATCCCGTGGGATCGCTCTACTTTTAATAATAAAGAAAGTATTAAATTAAATGGCTCTCATTTCCGCCATGTAGGTATTTATGCTTATCGGGTAGG
>NZ_NIQB01000022.1:0-753 GCF_018687865.1 Coxiella-like endosymbiont of Rhipicephalus sanguineus
TCGCATGAGGTGGAGTTATTTGATGAATGCCTTTGGTATGAGCCTTACCGTGACATGGGTATTGTAACCTTGGAAGAGCCCAAGATCGAAAATGACATACCAAAAGCATTACAGCAATTGGAGGGGTTAGTAGAACGTGTTCTAGAAGACAAAAAGTTTCCCTTTATTTTTGGAGGAGAGCATTCGATCACTGTCGGCTCTATCCGCCCGTTTGTTAAACGATGTCCTAATTTAGTAATTTTGCATTTTGATGCGCATGCAGATTTGCGCGATGGATACCATGGCGAGCATTTTTCTCATGCCTCGACAATTCGGCGTTGTTTAGATCATCCGAATATCGAAGTTGTTTCAGCTGGCATTCGAAATATTTCTGCGGAGGAAATTTCTTTTTTTGAAGCTAATCAAAAACGAATTCATATTTATTGGGCAAAAGATAAGAAAAATTGGGACATAAAAAAAATTATTGCTCCCTTAAAAAACCGTCCTATTTATCTCACATTTGACGTGGATGGATTTGATGCAAGTTTAATGCCTGCCACTGGAACGCCGGAGCCAGGTGGATTATTTTGGAATGATGCGCTCGAAATTATTGCTGCAGCGAGCCAGGTGGGGACTATTGTTGGCGCTGATATTAATGAATTAGCGCCCATTCCTTATTTTCACAGTTGTAATTTTTTAGCAGCTAAACTGGCTTATAAAATTCTTTCTCTAGCCTTCGTTTAGGGGAAACGTCCTGTTTTTCCCTCACTTTTT
>NZ_NIQB01000023.1:0-1084 GCF_018687865.1 Coxiella-like endosymbiont of Rhipicephalus sanguineus
CATGGCGGTCGTATTCACATGGTAGTTACAAAAAAAAATGCTTGCCTGGCGTTGATACGGAAGAGGATCTTCAACGCGTTCGCGAATATTTCAAGTAAATTAAATTAAGTAAAGCATGAAAAAGCTTTATGTAAAAACCCCGGTCATTAAATCTCGACCCATTTAAAAAAAATTCGGGAGTGAGTTTTTTAAAAAATGAAATGTTATCAACCGATAGGGTCTTTTAAAATACGTGGTATTGGGCAGCTTTGTCAGAAGTGTGTGTATTGGCTGGGAAAAAACATTTAGTGGCCTCTTCTGGGAGGCAGGACTAGCCGTCGCCTATGTAGGTCGTAAGCTTCAAATTCCAGTAATCGTATTTGTTCTTTACTACCACCCATCCTTTGTTTATTAAACATATGGAAGCGGAAAATGCCCTAGTAAAAATTGAAGGTGATGTGTGGGATGAAACTAATAAGATTGTTCAACGATTTGTACGAAAGATTTGTACGAAAGATCGATGGCGGATTTGTCCCTCCTTTTGATCATCCAGAAATTTGGGCCGGTCACTCCACGTTGATAGATGAAGTGGTTACCCAAATAAAAAAGCCAGCCGCTATTATTTTGGCTGTAGGTGGTGGTGGACTTTCTTGCCGTATTTTGGAAGGTTTACATCGATATGGGTGGGGAACGATCTTCCTTTGTTTGGCGTGGAAACTGAGGGCGCAGCTTCGTTTACCGGGGTGATTGAAGCCAACTGGTAGTAATCTTACTAAAAATTGACACTATCGCTACCTCTTTAGGTGCAAAGCGTAAATTATTTGATTGGACTAAAAACATTCTATTACGTCTTTAGTGGTTACTGATAAAGAAGCCGCGTTGGCTTTGTCGGCATTTTTCGGATGACCATCGAGTTTTGGTTGAGCCTGCCTGTGGAGTGGCTTTGGCAGCGCGGTCTACAATAATAATTCCTCAATTGGTCGGATTAGAATTAGTCAGATTAGTTTCTCATTTTAGTTATTGTTTGTAGTGGTGTTTGGAATGTCGGTGGATTTATTGAGAGAGTACATGATTAGTCAGCATATTATGTCCAGAAGCGTCGCCC
>NZ_NIQB01000024.1:0-8991 GCF_018687865.1 Coxiella-like endosymbiont of Rhipicephalus sanguineus
CGGAGTAAGATAAGGGTTTTTTAGATTCTGACATTGGGGAAAGGATAGCAAAAGAGTGCAGACAAACGGAAGGGAGAAATCGTATAATTTTTTTGGAAAAATTTTAAGTCATAAGACCATATGATAGCTATTCGGAAAACAAAGATCGTACTTGTACTACTTGCAGTACTCTTAATTTACAGATAGGGGGGGGCCATTGAGGTTCGTGATATCAGAATTGCAACGATTGCCGTTAGTGATCAGTTCCCCCCCTCCCAATGTTTCAGAAAAGTTTGCCGAAAGCTCTTAAACAAGTTCTGGTTCGAATTAGTGGTTATGTGAGGATAATGACTTTACCGGTCATTCGAGATGTATTGCCTAAAATTAATAACTATGTTGAAAAATACAGCTACCTGCTAAGGCCGACGAAAAGGGTGGTCAGCAAAGGCTACTATTGCGGGTTGTGTTCGATAAACGGGCCATGAGGTATTTGCTGGAGAATGCGAACCAAGGGATTTGGAGCACTCACCGACCTTTGACAATGGTCTGGGTTTCCGTTCCCAATGGTTCTCAATCCGAAACGCTTGCCAGTGAGAGCCAGAATCCAACGATTCGCAAGATAAAGCAGGTCACATTTTTAGCGGGGTCTTCCTATTATTTTCCGGCAATGGATCTGAAAGACCAGACCAATGTGGCCCAATCTATCTCTACTTTGCTTTCCAATCCTCAATTACAAATAATTTCATTTCGCAAGCGCTACGGTGTCAATTCTATTCTAGCAGGTTGGCAGTGGTTGTAGACGCTAATGGCCAGCTTCAAGTAGAATGGCAGTTATTTTTAAACCGTACCTCTTACGAATGGCAAACAATAGGCACCGATGTTACTTAAGTCGTCATGAATGAGTATCAATTGTGTGGCAGATATCATGGCGAATCAATTTGCTACTTTTAGATAGTAAGGGCATGGAGAATCTGATTACTATGGAAGTGACCGGCATTCAAACTCTGGATGAATTATGTTCACGTGGTATCGCTTTAAAAGCATTTATTACCCGGAAAGTATCGGTCAGTAGCGAGATGAATGCCGATATGCTTTACTCAAAATTAAAACAGCCGGCAATTTAGAGGATTTAGTGAAAGCTCTAAAATCCGCTTCTCATCTTATCGCGGAAGGTTTTCCCTCTCATCCAGGTTTAGAGGCGGCTAATTTATTTTATCGATGGAAAACAAGTCAGCCGGTTTCCGACTCTTGGATGACGATAAACTTTTCTCCCCTTCATTAGCAATGTTAGATCAATTACCCTTACGAATTAATTTACAAGAAGAAACTACTTTCAATAATTTTTATCCGGGTAAAAACGAAACGGTCCTACATGCACTAAACGAATTATTAGAAAATAAAGGGGAATCGTTCGTTTATTTATGGGGAGAGCCAGGCGTTGGCCGAACTCACTTGCTACAAGCTTGTTGTCACGAAATGAATAGTCGTGCGCTCGAAACCATGTATTTACCTTTGCGGATATCGCAACTCACACCAGTAATTTTGCATGGCATGGAAACAAAGCATCTCATTTGTATCGACGATATTGACGCAGTATTAAATCAAAAAGATTGGGAAGAAGCACTTTTGCATTTTTACAATCGGGCGCGCGAGAGCACTGAGCCAAAATTAATTATTGCAGGTAAGGATATCCCCCCGCAATTAAATTGCCAATTAGCCGATTTACGTTCGCGTTTATCCTGGGGTTTGGTTTTCCAGGTAGTTGGTTTAAGCGATACGGAAAAGATAAAAGCATTACAAATGCGTGCACATGATCGCGGTTTTGAATTGTCTGATGGAGTTGGTCAATTTTTATTGCTTTACTACACACGCGATATGTCGTTATTATTTAATTTATTGGATAAATTAGATCAGGCTTCGTTGATCGCCAAACGTAAATTGACCATACCTTTTGTTAAAACTGTTCTTGAGCGTAAATTGGTGAAAAAGAGTTATCTCATATTATAACTAAATTGATAAGTAAATTGAGAAGAACTCTCTTCGTTAGCTCTCAGTTCTTCTAATTGAGTATCTTGTCGCGACTCTCTAAAGAATTCTTTGAGATACGTCATTGCTGTCTTGTGACATTAGTGCGTTTGTAGAATGGTAATAAGCAGGGATAAAAGCACTATGGCGAAACAACCCACTTCCGAAAATACATCTTCCAGTATTTTGATATAGGGGTGAAGGGAAGCGTCGCTTTTTGAAAAACGAGGCAGGATGCCATGGGTGTAAAGGTTTTTCAGGCTTTCAAATGCTGGAAAGAAAAATCCAAAAGCATAAAAAGTATCCAGGGTGAACACTTTCCAGAGTTTATTAGGATATGAATACTTGCTCCAAGAATTCTGGTGAGCCATTTCATGGCTTTGATTGCCCATGAAGCAGAAGCATCTTGTGTATCAAAAAGATGACTTTGAGAATTAGCAATTGCTTCACGTATCTTTTAAATATCAAAGTGCATGGTTTTCCAGGCTGCGCCCGCTATCACAAAAATACTAAGTGGTCCTTTGATGAACAAGTTCACGTCCGAAGTTGCTATCACAAAACTGTGCGTGAGTCTAAATAATAGAGGTAAGTCTGTGCCTACACTCCACAATAAAAAAATGCTTAAATGCCGTTCTCATCAATTTTCTGCGTGCTTCAGGAGGGGCATTGACTTTATCCCCCGATTGAAACCACTCTTGGGTATCCTCCAATGGTTAGCGCCTACTAAATTAGTGACGTTAGCGACAGCAACTAAGCCTTTGAGAAAAAGACCACCCGCAGCTCCCACCACAACCAATAAAGCCAGAATACCTATTCGAACCTATAAAGCCGGCTGAAAACCCCAAGTAAAATTACGAAATAAAACTGTGGCTAGCACAGAAGCATCAAAAAGCTCTGTGGCGAGGACGCTTAATATTTTTCTTCTCGTTGCTGTGGCTAATTCAGCTCCAGTTTGTCGCCATATAGGGTAGGGCATCGGATTGAATTACCTGCTCTGGTAGATTTCGAAAATCCACTGTAAAACTAAATTTTTCTTTTAAAAAAAGAGTAATAGCTTCTTAATAGCTTCCGAATCCCAATATAAAAGATTTAACTTCTCCTTATTGAGTGGGCTGAATATTAGATTGGCGTATTTAAATTGAATGGGAACCAGATATCGACTGATTAAAGGCACGAGAGCTCCGCTTATCAATAACAACCACCAAGGATATTCCACACGTTTATCCGTATTGTTCTCAGTCAACAGACCAACAACGGATTGATAAATATAAATGACTAAAAAAGCAGCGCCGAGAGGTTTGAAAATGCTTTATGCTTGGATATAAGTCCCACTTTTCTTAGAGAATGTGTTTCTTCTCTGGCGAAAATAGGATCGGGTTTGAAGTTCACCATTGAATTAGCTCGGCGCACGGCTTCTAACAATGCTAAACGGCTGACATACATTTGTGCGAGAGCCTTACTAGGTTCTGTTAGATTATTGAGTATATCGGTAACCTTATTGGGAATATAACGAAAAATTCGATCATTTTTTCTGTTTTTGGCATTGACTGGAACTGAAAGTTAAATCTCATTTCTCTAGTAATTTTTCGAATCAATAGTTTCAATATTCCAATCACCATACAGGTCGGATTTATGCACGATGGTAACTTCATCATTAGTGATGATAGGAATTCTTCTGGTTCTGTGAGTATGTCTAAGTGCAAAATAAAAACGTTCATTGTGATTTAAATGGAGCATTCTTTCTGCTTCAACAGTGATTTTTATTCGCTCGCTTTCTGAAACGACACTACCATAATTAGAAGTTGAAATAAGATGTTCTTGGATATCAGATGGCATTTCAATATTTCTCTACATTCATTTTCTTAAAAGAAAGTATAAAAATTTTAACCTAAAACTAAAAATAAGTAAAAACCATAGATTTTTTGTCCAATAATATTTCTTGATGATTAACGATAAGTTAAATATTGTAATGATTTTTTATATTTAATTTTAATTTAGAACTATCTTATCGTCGAAGGAGAATTTGTCTAAAGCAAACGTGCCTTGATTATGTCATCAATGACTTGAATCTGCTTCAATAATGTTTCGTTAATCTTGGCGTTAACATCCATCATAGTATAAGTAATTTCCTAGCGAGATTTATTAATCATATCAATAATATTGATATTAGCCTTAGATAAAAGAGTAGAAATTTGGGCAACCATATTGGGAATATTTTTATTAGCGATGGCAATTCGATATCCCTCTGTTGGTTCGAACTTTACTGTTAGGAAATTAACGGAATTCCGAATATGGCTATTTTTCAAATAATCTTTAACTTGGTCAGGAATTATTATGGTGGTCAGAAATCATTATGGCAAAATTTTCTTCAGCTTCTTTCGTAGAAGTACCAAGATGAGCTAGGCAGATTACTTGGAAATATTTCTTAAATAATACGTTAGAAAAAATCACAGATATAATTTCTAATTTTATTATCAGATAATTTTTTTAATAAAGGTTCATTATCTAAAATTTCAGCGCGTACGAAATTAAGGAGCACGACATTATCTTTCATTTGAGCGATGGTTTGTCTATTTATTGATAAGATAATTGGTATATGAAGTTAATGGAACGTGCACAGTAACGAAATCACTATTTTGTAGAACATCTCACATTGATTCCGCTTGAATGACATTGGTAGACAATTCCCAAGCATTCCGGACCGTTATCACTGGATCATAACCGACGGCGTTCATTCCTAATCGAATAGCAGTATTAGCCACTTGAACATCAATTTTGTCTAAGCCAATAATACCCATGGTTTTACCAGGAAATTCAAAGCCCGGAAAACGTTTCTTATTTTTATTGACCTTATGGGTAATAACTTTATCGTCACAATCCAAATATTGACTATAAATCTAGTACTAAATAAATATGATAATTAACTAACATTATAATAATAATTACTAATTCTTTTAAGGTATTTGCGTTTGCTCCTGGCATGTTCAACATAGGAACACCAGGAGAAGTCAATTATGAAACTAGAATATTGTTAACGCCGACGCTGCGCGCTCCACTACTTTAACACTTTCAGGAAAATCTATCATGAAAATTAAATGATCGAACTAAGATTGCATTAGGATCGGAACACTCAGTTAATAGCGAATATTTTGGAGATCAAATTGCGTAATACTATAAAAGGATATGTTATCTAATAAAAGTATTTTATAAATCATTATAAAATTTTCAATGACATTAATAGAATTAAGCCAATGACAACGGGCGTCAAATATCGTTTACTCGATCGCCAACAACGAAACCAAAAATTTGTAGAATTCCACCCTATAGTTTTTTGAATTAAATGCGCTGGCAGTAGCCAACCTGTAAAAATAGCAATTAAGAGCCACTAGCGGGGAGCATGATACCCGAAGTAATGAAGTCAATTCCTTAAAAAAAGGTCACGTTAAAAAGATGAAAATACTCTTGGTGACTGAAATGAAAGAAAAAAGGATGCCAAAACTCAATATTTAAGAGAAGAATCCTGAGAGTGTGACAGCGCTCTTACGTGAAAATCGATGATTTTCTATCAGCTAAGCAACGGCCAGTTCTAATAAAGATATAGTAGAGATAAAAGCTAGAAATAATAATAAAAGAAAAAATAACCTAGCGAAAATATTTCCTAACTAAATATAGCTGATGAAAGAAAAAGGAAAGGTAAAAAAAATAAACTTGAACCCAACTCAATTATGAGGTGATTCGCAAATATAATAAGAAAAATAATCGATCCTGCTAATAGGCGCAATAGCTGTATCAGCGAAAGAAACGGTAAGAACGGAACTGATGATAGAGATATTTTTCGGTAAATAGGTGCCAAACATAATAATAATGCCTATGGCAATGTTCAAGCTAAAAAATGCCTAACCTAACGCCAATAAAGGAACTCGGGCAGTGACTTTCTGAAAATCCAGTTTAAGAAGAAAATAACTGCCTGTTGGAAATATCCGGTGGTAGCTCGATAAATCACTAAAATTAAAATTAATATGTAAGACTATAAGACGAGAAACATGAATTTCACTGTGCGTTCAAGCTCCCCCGTTTTATTCCTAAAATAATAACGGACATTGTCGCTACGACGATGATGGTGCCACTTACAAACATTTGCTATGAATTATCTTATGGATTCTTGAAATTATTAATAGCTAGAAGTTTTGTGGTATTTTGAAATTTTCCCAGAATGCCACGTATGAAGTAATCTAACACCCAGACTGAAATAACGACTTAGTAAGTTAAAATTAAAAAATTGGCTAGTATGTGTGGTAGCCCCACCTAATAATTTGGAATGCAGGCTCCGTTTTATTTTAAGAGATACATTTCGCAAAGCTAGTGCTGGATTACCCACGTCCTATACGACCCAATAAAACTCTCAAGGTCATTAAAGGAATATCCAACAAAATTACAAAACAAAGATATAAAAAAACAAAGACGTCACCATCATTTTATCCAGCTAAATAAGGGAAGTGCAAAATATTTTCGAGTCCCACAGCTGCTTCCGCAGTGGCGAATATAAAGGAAGTTTGGGAAGTCCATCGGGTAGCGCTGTTCATCACGTTCGTTATTATTTGTTAAGCGTAGTAAGTAGTTAGTATACAATAACACTTTACTAAAGGTAGAGTAAGGAAAATGCTTCTTGCCATTTGGCGATTAACAGAACCGCTTGATACTATTATTTTTGATTGTGATGGAATCTTAAGTCACATTGAGGATATAAACTATTTAGCAGCAAGCAATCACTTTGATTCTGATGTCCGATTGTTAACAGAAATAGCGATGAATCTCATAAAAATTACCCTGGATATTTATCGTAACTCCTTAGATTTGGTTCGACTTACAGCTGAGCAAGTAGTTGGTTTAGACGATTATTATGTTAATTTAACGCTAAATGCTGAGAAAGTGATATCCACTTTTCAAAATAGGAATAAACCCGTGTATATAGTTTCAGCTGGAATTAAAAGAGCGGTTGAAGCTTTTTCCAAACGTCTAGGAATTCCTACCTCATACGTTTTTGGAGTTGATGTATAATATTTTAAAAAAGAAAAGCAGTTTTATGGCTATGAAGAAAACTCTTCGATGACTTATCGACTTGGGAAACACGAAATAATTGAAAAGAAGAAACAATCATTTCCGCATTGCCTGTATTGGAGATGGAATGAATGATGTGGAAGCTGCCAATTTAGTAGAGCGGTTTATCGGGTATCGGGTATCGGGTATGGTGGAGCATATTATCGCCACCATATTTCGGAAGTATTTTATTTTTATATTAAAAAAATACATTAGCCTATTTTACCCTTGTGCCTCACGCTTTAGGAACATAAGCAACTGTCACAGACAGAGAAAAATCTTTTTCAAAAAGGTCTGAGTCAAATCAACCAAGAAAACGTAATAATTTTAAATAGGAAAAATAATTTTAAATGAAATATATCAAAGAATAGTGAACGGCAAAATAGCAGAATGAAATTTGTTAGGCTCTTGAAAAAGAAGATGGAGGCGAAGCTCAATTTCAAGAAGTATTGTGGGAAAAACTAAGGGGAAGTCGGCTTTTGAGAGATGGTTCTGTCATTGAGAAAGGTGGTGTTAATTTTTACTATGTCTACGGCAATTTACCCCGCTTCAGCTACTCAAAAACATACAGAATTAAAGGATTCTTATTTTAACGCGGAAGAAATTTCTTTAGTTATTCACGCTAAAAATCCCTATGTGCCTAGCACTCACGGTAATTTTCAATTTTTTATTGTAGAATCAGAGGATTGTAAACTGGTATGGTGGTTCGGTGGCGGATACGATTTAATACCTTATTACTTATTTAAAGAAGACTGTTGTTATTGGAACCTTGTAGCCAAACAATCTTGTGATTCTTTTAGTAAAGAAATTTTTTTTCAATTTAAATCAGCGTGCGATCATTATTTTTATTTTAAACATCGAAAAAGTAGTGCGGTATAGGGGTGATATTTTTGATGATTTAAATAAGTGGGGATTTGAGCGCATTTTTGAATTTATTAAAATTCTAGGAAATAGTTTTTTACAAGCTTATTTAGCTATTGTTAAGAGGCGAAAAGAATATCCGTATGGTGAACGTGAACGCAAATTTCAAATTTATTGTCGTGGTCGCTATGTGGAATTTAATTTATTGTATGATCGAGGAACTCGTTTCAGTTTAGAGTTTGGATGAAAGAACAGAATCGATATTAATGTCGCTACCACCTCTGGTAGTGTGGCGTCCCGATTGGCAACCGAAACTAAGTAGTGCAGAAGCTAAACTGTTGGAATATTACTTGGTGCAAAGGGATTGGATCGCTATTCAAAACTAACGGTTCCCTAACCTGAAAGTTTGGACAAATCGGGTATCTCATTGAGCGCAATTTACAAGAAAGTTCCGATTTATCGGCACGGATCCCATTCTTGACAAAGTAAAAGTACCACCGTATCTTGCCCCCATGCATTTTTTTTTACATACCCTGGATATTTCGGGCGCTGTATTTGACTTTTTTTCTACAGTTTTTTATGTCAAAGCTTATAAATGGGCGTGGCCACTTGGCGCCGTAGCCACAGCGATTAATATTGTGTTGTATGGTTTAAGAGGAATTTACGGTGATATGACCTTGGCTGGGATTTACTTTCTATCGATGTTTTATGGTTGGTATCAATGGACTCGAAATAAAGAAGCTGAAACTTTAGCAATAACAAACCTTACGCTGCCTTTGGCTCTGATTTTAAGTATTCTAGCATTTTTCGGTATGTTGATAACAGCTGAATTGTTAAATCATTTCACGAATTCCCAAGTTCCGTATATTGACGCCATCACCACAATACTTAGCTTAATCGCTCAATGGATGATTTGTAAAAAGATAATTGAGACCTGGTTTTTATGGTTTGTCGTTGATGCTTTGTACGTAGGATTGTATTTCTATAAGGGTATTCCTGTCCATAGCATTCTATTGGTAATTTACCTCG
>NZ_NIQB01000025.1:0-6713 GCF_018687865.1 Coxiella-like endosymbiont of Rhipicephalus sanguineus
TTGGTGCCATGAGTGACCCTGATCTCAAAGCTTCTATTTCCTGAGAAGCCTCAATTTAAATTACAATTTCGAGATATTTCCTTTTGGAAAATTAATGAAGCTTTGCATAAATAATTAGGCGCATTTGTTGTTTCTATTTTAGTAATGAAAAATCAATGGGTAAATATTAATGCTATGCTATATGCACATTTTCTTGTAAGGTGGCTTATATTTTTTGTTTTTAATTCTGGCTTGGTCGATTAATCGCTTTACCCGTCCCATTGAAAATTTAGATGGGCGGCCGAACGCTTGAGCATGGATTTAAATGCCAAGCCAGTACCTATCGAGATGGTCCTTTAGTTGTGCAAGAAACAGCGAAGGCGATGAATCGCATGCAACAGCGTATTCAGACTTTAATTTATAATCGCACCCAAATGCTAGCAGCTATTTCTCATGATTTGCGAACCCCGATCACCCGCATGAAATTGTGTGCCCAGTTTGGTTAAAGATGCCACAACTAAAAAATATTAACCAAGGACTTGTATGAAATGGAAAAAATGATCAACGAAACGTTAGCGTTTGCACGAGATGATTTTTCAGAAGAAGTGAATTTAGATTTGGTTTTCTCTAGGTAAGGTCCTTGGTAGAATCGATGGAGGATATGGGGTACAATATCCAACTTTAAATAGCCGTTTTAATCGAATTACTCTGTTAAGAGATTCCACTGCATTGAAACAAGCTTTTACTAATTTTAATTTGTTGAGCAATGCTGTTCGATGTGCGAAAAACGTTACCATTCGTATCCGGCGCATCACAATCGTGTGAATATTTACATCGAAGATGATGGCCCGGGAATCGCAGAGAAAGAATTAGAGCAAGTGTTTGAACCCTTTTATCGGGGTGAGCATTCCCGTTCACGTGATACTGGAAGGTGTGGGCTTGGGTTTGGCAGTGACTCGTGACGTCATTAGTGACCCATAATGGAAAAGTGTTTTTGATCAAAAACCGCAGGGAGGATTACGTGCTGTGGTAGAATTACACCCAAACATTCATTAAAATCCCACCGTATGAATCCTGCCTCCGTTCGTTCTATTGGTATTTTACGGCTGGGTGCGCTGGGAGATGTTTGTCTAACAGTCCCCTTGATCCGTGCGTTATGCAGACACCTACCGCACATCGAACTTCATTGGATTATCAGTCGCCCTTTCTTTTCACTGGTCCGAGGATTAGCGAATGTAAATTTTATTGTTTTGGATAAACCAAAGTCATTAAGCGATTATTGGAGATGTTACCAGCAGCTGAAATCTTGTTCCTTGGATGTCTTATTGGTGCCCCAAGCCACATTACGTTCCAATATATTGTGTTTGTTAATAAAAGCAAAAATAAAATACGGTTATGAAAAATTACATAGTCGTGATTTGCAGCATTATTTTATAAATCGCACTGTAGCTGCGAGGCCTGAACATTTGGTGGAAAGTTTTTTACGATTTGCGGAACCCTTTGGAATTACGGATAAAAATATTGAATGGGGATTACCCATCGAAGAAAAGGATTATGAGTGGGCGAAAGCACAATTGAATTCTTACAATGGCCGTTGGTTAGCTATTTGTCCTGCTACGAGTAAAGAGGAACGCAATTGGTTTAGTGATCGATATGCTACTGTGGTTAATTACCTTACCAAAAAGCGATGGGATTTTAATGTTGTTTTAGTAGGCGGACCAAGTGCGGTAGAGAAACAAATGGCAGAAGAAATCAATCGCCAGCTGATAAAACCTGCTCTTAATCTCATAGGTAAAAGTTCTTTAAAGCAATTGGCAGCGCTCCTAAGCGAAGTGGATGTTCTTTTGTCGCCAGATACGGGCCCTTTACATATCGCTCAAGCGGTAGGAACACCGGTAATGGGCCTTTACGCAGTTGCTCCTCCAGAAAAAACCGGACCTTATTTTTCTCAGAGATTGGTAATTAATAAATTCCCTCAAGCAGTCAAAACCATTTTACGTAAAGATCCCTCAAAAATAACTTGGCATGAGCGAGTGCATTCTCGAGAGGCTATGGCATTAATTAGTGTTGATGAAGTGAGAGATCAGCTTGAAAAACTATTTGTAGAATTACAATTCGTTCCTTCTTTGTGAGTGAGCGAGAACTAGGTCTAGGCCTCTTTCCGAGGAATAGGCCGATCAACCGACTCTCAAAATTTTACCACTAATGGCATCGCGGATTTCGCTGGGTCGTTTGGAAGTCCCTAGAGCGCCTTCGAGGATGCTATCAATTTTGTTGCCAAAAATTATCCTCAGCATTTTCAGGTCCTGCGTGGGAGGCTCTCCTTCCAGATTGGCACTTGTGGAAATAATTGGCCCCCCGAAATGATGACAGAGCAATCGGGCTAACGGATGAGCAGTGACACGAATAGCAACGGTGTTATGATCCCCGCTCACCCAATAAGGCACTTCGGCCGTAGCTGGGAAAAGCCATGTGACAGGACCAGGCCACGTGCTGAAAACGTGGACTAAAGTTTTGGGATCTAAGGGTTGGGTGAGGGTTTCTACTTGTTTCCATTCGGAAGCGATCAGAATAAAACCTTTTTTAATTGAGCGATTCTTGAGAGTGAGTATTTGAATAACAGCATGAGGATTAAAGGGGTCACATCCAAGCCCATAAACAGCTTCCGTAGGGTAGGCAATCACCTTTCCTTGTTGTAAGGCTTCAACAGTCTGGTTAATCGATTGCGTGTACTCATCCATGTTCACAAGGCGGTTTGGAATTTTTCGTCTACCTTTCTTAAGTTTGCTTGAGCCATCGTTCTCTTTTCTAGTAACTTTTCTGCCAAGACTGGATCTCCAATTGCAATAATTTGCGCTGCTAAGAGGGTGGCATTTTAGCTCTAGCTTTCCCAATGGTGGTGCAGGCAACGAGGAATACCGCCGGGCATTTGAAAAGTTGAAAGGAGAGCGTTTAATCCGCCTAAACTTGCCAGCGGTCATGGGGACACCAAAACAGGCTTGATTGTATGAGCGCCATACGGCTAGATGGGCAGCGAGTCCAGCGGCAGCGATGAAAAACAGTGCATCCTCGTTTTTCAGCTGTTTCAACAAAGTCTCTGGTTGCCTCTGGAGTGCGATGAACAGAGAGAATACACGCTTCAAAAGGAATGCCTAAAGATTTTAATTCGGTAAAAGTCGTCTCTATAACTGACAGATTGCTATCAGATCCCATTAAAATAGCAATAAAAGATTTATTCATTGATTTCTCTCTCACCTTCCGGATAAGGTTCTATAAAGTTACAACTCTTTTGAGGACACACTTTTTCTGTTCCCCGGCTTTTTGTCGTTTTTACTGACAAAATGGGCCAATGGCATTTAGGACACTTCTGCGAAATAGGCATATTCCAAATACCATAATCACAATCTGGGTATCTCTTGCAGGAATAAAAGATTTTGCCTCGACGTGATTTACGTTGCAAGATAGCCCCCTTATTACATTTAGGACAGGTAACTTGGGTATCTTTGTCTTTTTCCAGGGATTCCATATAACGACAGTTCGGATACCCACTGCAACCAATGAATTTGCCATAGCGCCCGCTTTTAATAACAAGATTGGATTGACACTCCAGACATTGTCGACCTTCAATAAGTTGTTGTGAAGCTTCTGCAGCTATATCCGTCACGTTACGAGTATAATCGCAGTCGGGATAAGCGGTGCATCCAATGAAACGTCCTCGTTTCCCCAAGCGGATAGATAATTGAACCCCGCATTTAGGGCATTTTTCATCAATTTTTTCTTGTGTCACATCACTGCGTTTAACAGTCTTTTTGGTAACATCGACAAGATTTTTAAAGGGTGACCAAAAAGCTTTTAATACCGGGATCCAGGTTTTTTCTCCTTGGGCGATATCATCCAGCTCATCTTCCAATTTCGCTGTAAACCCATAACCCACGTATTTAGTAAAATAATGAGTCAAAAAACGATTAACAATGCGTCCAACGTCCGTAGCTACAAAGCGCTTATTATCCACTTCGACGTATTTACGATTTTTTAAAGTGGTGATAATGCTCGCGTACGTGGAAGGACGGCCAATATCATGTTCTTCCAAAGCTTTGACTAAACTGGCTTCGGTATAACTAGGCGGGGGTTCGGTAAAATGCTGTTCGCTTTTAATATCAGTGATAGCGACAATTTGTCCCTCCTCCAGAGGAGGTAACATTCTGCCTTCTCCTTCGTCGTCTTTTTTACTATCATCGCTGGTTTCTTGGTAAACTGTAATAAAACCCGATTTAACTATGGTAGAACCATTAGCTCGAAAAAGAGCATTAGGTGCCGCCAAATTAACAGCAACCGTATGCAAAGTAGCTTCGATCATTTGACAGGCAACCGTTCGTTTCCAAATTAAAGTGTACAATTTCAATTGATCGCTTGTTAAATATTTTTTAAATTTTGGGGAAGTCGAAAGACAGAAGTGGGACGGATAGCTTCGTGTGCTTCTTGAGAATTTTTAGATTTGGTTTTATAGACGCGTACTTCCTTCGGCACATTTTCTTGTCCATATTTTTTATTAATTAATTCTCGGACTTCTTCCATAGCTTCCGGCTCCAATGTGACAGAATCGGTTCGCATATAGGTAATGAGCCCCATTGCACCTTCATCCCCAATCTCAACACCTTCATATAATTGCTGAGCGATTTGCATGGTCTTGGAAGCGGAAAATCCTAATTTTCGTGCCGATTCTTGTTGCATTGTCGAAGTGATAAAAGGGGGGCAGGATTGCGTTTGCGTTCTCGTTTGAGAACTTTAGCAACTGTAAGTTTCCCGTCAGCAGCTTCGGTGACAGTCTTACAAATGGCTTGAGCCGTTTTTTCTCTAGTTATAGAAAATTGCTCAATTTTTTCATTTTGAAATTCAATTAATCGTGCGTCAAAACTTTGTTGCTGAAACTGACAGTCCGCATGAATAGTGCAATATTCCTGACTTTTAAAATTTTCAATTTCTATTTCCCTTTCCACAATCATGCGTAAAGCAGGGCTTTGAACCCGACCTGCAGAGAGTCCTGGACGGATTTTTAGCCATAATAAGGGAGATAAATTGAAACCCACCAAATAGTCCAAAGCACGCCGTGCTTGCTGCGCATTCACTAAGTCCATCGAAATATCGCGTGGATATTCTATTGCATTTTGCACTGCTTTTTTAGTGATCTGATGAAAGACCACGCGGGCGAAGTTTTTATTTTTTAAACTATTTTTAGTTTCTAACAGTTGTTTTATGTGCCAAGCAATGGCCTCACCTTCACGATCAGGATCTGTCGCTAGAAATAAATTTTTACAAGTTTTGAGGGCCTTTGCGATGGCTTCCATGTGACGGCTATTGCGCTCTATCGTTTGATAATACATTTTAAAATTATCGGCTGGATTTACGGCGCCCTCTTTGGGAATAAGATCTCGAACGTGACCATAAGAGGCCATTACTTTAAAATCTTTACCTAAGTATTTTTCTATTGTTTTTGCTTTGGCGGGTGATTCGACCACCACTAACGATTTCACCATAATTAATGTATACCACCTAACGTGTCATCAAGAACAATAAGCTCTATGCTGGCGAGAGATTTTTTTCATCGGGTTGATTAAAAAGAACCATCAAGGTTACCCATTTTAGAAGGCTGACGTCGATGCCTTCCGAGGCTAATTCAATGGCTTGGTTAATAACAAGCTCCCGTGTATGAGGGTTTAAAATTGATTGTTGCTCTAAGGTGATTAAAAAACGGCGGCAATCGATATCGAATAACTTACATTCATAGTCACTAAATACTCTAATGGAATCTTTATTCGGTAGTTGCATGGGCTCATGAACGCCTTGTGAGAGGTTATTTAACCAGCGGAAGGCTTGATCAATAAGAGCGCGGTGGAATCCGAGTTCTTCCAAGCGAAGAAGCAATTTTTTTTCCCTCACATCAAGGGTGTAATTTTCTTGCATGTGATTTTTGAATAAATACATTAATACTGTTAACACACTTTCATCTTTCATTACTTCACCCGTATAAACCCACCGAGTATAGCTTTAATATTACCCTGTAATTCAAGAGATACCAATAGAGATGCTACCCCTCTTATGATATCGCAAAGCCACTTCTTACCACCATTTGGTCGATAGAGGTCGCTTTAAAGCCAATGCATTCGATCAATTTTTGCTTACCATCTTTCAGCACGGGTCTGCTAGCTTAGGTAACAACAGACCTGTTTCCCAATTCTGCAATAATATCCCCTATAAAATCAACTGGTTTCGCACACTCCTTAATAAAAGCATGGCAACTCCGCGAAAGAAGATTTAAAATCGAACTCCGAATAGCAAAAACTTCTCAATTTTACTCGGCTGCCAGTCGGACAGTGATCAACGAACCAGAACCCAATGCAGCTTCCACTACTCCACTACTACAGTACTTAAACTGAGACGAGACCGCTGATAATATGATTCCGACGAGGAAAATTGGACGGAAGCGCTTCATAGTTAAAAGGAATTCAGAAACTAAGGCACCATTTTTGGAAATCCGGCTAGCTAATGAATAATGATGCGAATAAGTATATATGAGATAGACCGTTGTCGAGTATAGCAACAGTTTACCCTCCTTCTCGCAAGGTGCCTTGATGGTTTGCAGCGTCAATTTTTAGTGCAAGACCGCTCGTGATATGCCCTCTTGGCTTTTAATTATTGTTTGTTCTGCTATTCCCGATTCTGTGGGGGTCGGATTT
>NZ_NIQB01000026.1:0-7969 GCF_018687865.1 Coxiella-like endosymbiont of Rhipicephalus sanguineus
AGCTAAAGACAGCACACCTACGCGATACAATTGAACAGCTAATAAAGGCCAAATTCTTAACCAACGCGGACGTTGCACGATTACTTGCAATAAAAAAAATCCCGATTGCCCGATACGCCGACAATACTCAATACCCAAGTGGCCCAAAGATTGAATTCGAACAATCACAACAATAAATCCTGTCGATAATCGGATGCGGGATAACGAAAGTGAACTGGACCATCTGCAAAACCATTCACGAATTGTCGGATTTGAGGGTCTTGCGCCGTTTTAATTACTTCAGAAGACCCGCTGCCAATAATCTTTCCACCGGCAATTACATAAATGTAATCTGAAATGGCGGTTACTTCCATAAAATCATGAGAAACGAGGACGCTAGTTATACCTAATGCTTTATTTAATTTACGAATTAATCTCAGTAAAATACCACGATTAATCGGGTCTTGCCCTGAAAAAGGCTCATCATACAACATTAATTCAGGATCGAGCATAATTGCTCGAGCTAAAGCCACTCGTTGAATCATCCCTCCAGACAATTGATTGACGAAGAGAGAAGTAGCCCCACGCAATCCCACTGACTCTAATTTCATTAAAACTAAATCTCGAATCATATCGTCCGGCAGATTAGTATGTTCGCGCAAAGGGAAGGCCACATTTTCAAATACATTCAAATCTGTAAAAAGCGCTCCTTGCTGAAATAACACGCCCATTTTTCGGCGTAATTGATTTAATTTAGAACGGGATAGAGAAAGGCTGTTTATTCCATTAACCTCAAGACTTCCTTCCAAAGGCTTAATTTGCCCACTCAATAATCGCAATAAAGTTGTTTTACCACTTCCACTCGGCCCCATGATTGCCGTCACCTTCCCGCGGGCAATTTCGAAATTAATTTTGTTGAAAATGAGATTATTCTTTCTGGAATAACTTAAATTACGCGCAATAACAACACTCATAAACACCGTGATTCATGTTATAACTTTGCCTATAATACCGAAACTCATACAGTGATTCATTAGTATTTTTCTTATGGGCGACAGTGAGAAATTTTACACGCTTGGAAAAGCCGTCATTGCTACAGAATTGCGAGCAATCCAATTCTTACAAGAGCGCATTAACAAAGACTTTGCTACAGCATGTAAAACCATCCTAGCTTCCAAAGGACGGGTGGTTGTCTTAGGAATGGGCAAATCTGGGCACATTGCTCGAAAAATTTCCGCCACCCTTGCCAGCACAGGGACCCCTTCATTTTATGTTCATCCCGGAGAAGCCAGCCACGGCGATATTGGTATGATTACTGGAGAAGATGTCGCCCTGGCGATTTCTTATTCAGGCGAGACTCCTGAAATTATTAATATTCTTTCTACAATCAAAAGATTAGGCATCCCTCTTCTCACTTTCACGGGCAAACTTCAATCCAGCTTAGCCCGTACTGCTGATACGGTCATCGATATTAGTGTTCAGCAAGAAGCCTGCCCCCTGGGGCTAGCACCTACTTCTAGTACTACGGCCACTTTAGTTATGGGAGATGCCTTAGCAATTGTACTTCTTGAAGCTCGGGGTTTTACGGCAAACGATTTCGCCCGAGTCCATCCGGGAGGCTCCTTAGGAAGACGCCTTTTGCTTCACATCGATGACCTTATGCATACTAAAGATCACATCCCGGCGGTAAAACCGGATTGTATGTTAGATGAGGCTTTGGTCGAAATTACTAAAAAGAGCTTGGGGATGACGGCTGTTATTGGCGACAATGGTCGTTTAGTAGGGGTTTTCACAGATGGCGATCTGCGTCGGACATTAGACAAAGGTTACGATATTCACCGGACACCAATCAAAGAAGTTATGTCTAAAAATGGGATTACTATTCGTCCGAAACTTTTAGCGGCCGAAGCACTCAAAGTTATGCATGAACATAAAATCACTTCACTTGTCGTTATCGATGAAGAGCGTTACCCCTTGGGTGTCATCCATATGCATGATCTTTTACGCGCGGGGGTTATTTAGGGCGCATGGAAGTAGTCTCACTCAATAAATTTCGGTACATCAAGCTCTTAATCCTTGATGTGGATGGAGTCCTCACGGATGGTCGGCTCTGGTATAGCACCGATGGAGAGGTGTTAAAAGTTTTTCATGTCCAAGATGGACTTGGAATCAAACGCTTGTTGCAAGCGGGTGTTGAGGTGGCGATTATAAGCAGTCGAGAAAATCAAGCCGTCTTTCGACGAGCGAAAGAGTTAGGCATTTCACACGTCTTTCAAGGTGAACGCGACAAGCGCATTCCTTATGAGGAATTGCTTTCTCAATTACAACTGGAGGAAAAAGAAGTAGCTTACGTGGGTGATGACTTGACTGATTTGTCCATAATGCAAAGAGTCGGCTTAGCGATTGCGGTTGCAATGCGGTACCCGCCGTTCATTCATCAGCGCATTGGAGTACGACAAAACGCGGTGGAGAAGGAGCTGTGCGTGAAGTTTGTGATTTAATTCTCCCTTCAAATCAGCCATGAATAAAAATGTCAGGTTCAGCTTAATTTTAATCGTTCTCGCTTGTCTTACAACGGCACTCATGTTTCCCAACTCCCTCCCTCACGAAAAGCTTCTAAAGCAAGAATTGGACCGTCAACCCAATACTTTTATGCGTGAGGTCGATTATTATCAATATGATGATCAGGGTGACTTACACAGCCATTTGGTTTCCCCCTTTATCGTTCACTTCCCCTATAAAAATTCTTCTCGTCTCACGTCACCTCACTACCTTATTTACACTTCTCAACATGTGCCTTGGACTATTGATGCTGATCACGGTAAAAGCCAAAATGGAATTGAATGGATTTATTTGTGGGACCACGTAAAAATCCACGAACCCTCTCAAGCAATGGAAGTAGAAACTACAATTACCACCCAGGATATGACTATCTTTCCCCGTCGCTCTTTTGCTCAAACAGATCAACCTGTTACCATTGTTCGTCCCGACTCCTTGCTGAAAGCTACAGGCATGACCGCCGATCTGAAAAAAGGTCTCATTCATTTACTTTCACATTCTCGAGGTGTTTATGAAGCAAACGCTAACCAACCTAAAAAACCATAAAGGAATAGTAGAGATTCTGAGAATAATGAATAGGCTTTATTACTCGGCATTCCGACTCTGACCTCGAGTCTCCTCTCTAGTGATCAATTTAAACCTTACTATGTCCGGGCTAGCGAGATCATTTACTAACGTTCCGATCACATCACTATTTACAAAGAGCATGTGTATACTCCCCAGGGGACTACCCAATTTTTTAGAGACAAAACCCTCTATAACAATCCCCTTACAAATCGAATCGCTCGGATTCTCGTCATTGGTAGTCCCACTCCCAATTGGTAGTCCCACTCCCATTATACACACACCACCCTTCCCAATACGGATAAAGCTCGCCTCTATGCAGAGGCTAATACGATCATTTATTATCTTCCCAAAGCTCAGGTGGTGTTAATTAAAAATGCTCGGGTAACTCAAAATCAAAATATCTTAACTAAGCCGCATATCTGGTATGATATTAAAAAAACAAACCGTGATTTCTATCAATCTGAGCGAAAAAACATTACGACAATGCTGGTTCCGTAATAGGCATGCCAACTTTAAGCGCCAAACAATTACAAAAAAAATACAAATCGCGCCGAGTGGTGAAAGATGTTTCGCTATCCATCAGAAACCAGATTATAGGACTTTTGGGTCCCAATGGGGCAGGTAAAACTACGAGTTTTTACATGATGGTAGGTTTAGTTACTGCAGATAGCGGTGAGGTTTTCTTAGATCAGGAAAACATTAGTTTCTATCCTATGCATAAACGCGCCCGGTTGGGAATAGGTTATTTACCTCAAGAAACCTCTATTTTCAGAAAATTATCAGTAGCTAACAATATCATGGCTATCCTTGAGCTTCGTAAAGATTTATCCAAGCAGCAGCGCAAAGAGAAATGTGAATCTTTACTCCAAGAATTTCATGTTGAGCATTTGCGAGATATCCCAGGATACAGCTTATCAGGCGGAGAAAAACGCCGTGTAGAAATCGCGCGCGCTTTAGCTATGGATCCTAAATTTATTTTACTCGACGAACCTTTCGCCGGTATTGACCCCATTTCGGTTCTTGATATCAAAAGGATTATTATTCATTTACGGGAACGTGGTATTGGAATTTTAATTACAGATCACAATGTTCGGGAAACACTGAATATTTGCGAGCGCGCCTATATTGTTAATGAAGGGAGTATTATCGCCACAGGAACGTCCCAGGAAATATTAAACAACCAAAGCGTACGCGAAGTTTATTTGGGAAATGAATTTGATTTATAGAATTATCCAAGAACCCAAATGATTTACAAAAAAATGAAGATGTTAATAATAAAAAAGGAGGTGTACTGTGCAAATTCAAATGACAGGTCATGGCTTAGATATTTCACCAGCCTTACGTGGACTTACTGAAAAAAAATAAAGCGATTACATCCCTGTTTTGATGAAATCACTAATATCCATATTACCTTTCATGTCAATAAAATTCGTCAGATTGCAGATGCCAATCTCCAATTACCGGGCAGCAAAATTAACGCTCAGGCGGAATCTGAGGATATGTATAAAACGGTTGACCTTTTAATCGAAAAATTGCAAATACAATTAGCAAAATACAAAGCTAAAAAAGGCGATCACCGATAATGTCACCCTATCCAAGCCCCGAAATGACTTCGGGGCTTTCTACTAACTGCACACCCACACACTTACATGCCAATTTTCTTGTCATTGATAAATTAGGCGTTTTAATTATGGGTGAACCCAATATTGGCAAAAGCGAATTAACTCTTGCTTTGCTAGATCGTGGTCACCAAATGGTTTGTGATGATATGGTTGATGTTGTCTACCAACATAATCAATTAATTGGTAATTGTCCTGCCGTTGCCTGCGGTTATATTTTAATTTCAGATATTGGAATGCTCGATGTCTCTAAGCTCTTCGGAACCGATGCAATTATTTCTCACTATGAAATTAGTTTAATAATTACCTTAATCAAGCCTAAGGATAAACTTGAGATTGTGGATCCCCTTAATCCTGTCTACGAAGAGGAAACAATTTTAGGAGTAATCCTCCCTAAAATAATACTTCCTGTTTATGCAGGAAGAAACTTGCCCCTTCTAATCGAAACGCTGGTACGCAATCAAGTCTTAAAAAAAGAAGGTTATGATTCCAGTGTTAATTTTAACAACCGTTTCAAATGAGAAAAAATAATGATCCGAAAAAACCTAAAAATTATTAATAAGCTAGGCTTACATGCTCGAGCTGCCATAAAACTCACTAATCTCGCCTCTCGTTACCAAAGCGAAACCTTAGTCCGTTACAACGATCGTGAAGTCAATGCCAAAAGTCTCATGTGCCTTATGGTGCTTGCCGTCAACTGCGGCTCCGAAATCGAGCTTACCGTCACCGGGGATGATGAGAAAGAATCTGCCGCAGCGATTGAAGAATTAATTAATAACAAGTTCGGTGAGGAAGAGTAAGCATTAACTACTCCCCAGACAGGCACTGAAACTTTTATGAATGGATTTGGTCGGAACCTATCGAGCACATCATCCCAAGAGATTACGTTATCCCGAGAGAGAGAACACGTGATTCCTCGCTGACGCTCGGGATCTCCTAAAAATAGGACGTATTTGACGTGCTTTATTTTACACTGCGCGCGGGAAGAAGAATAAGAAGCGAGTACATCTAATCACTATTAATTTGATACAGGTGAAAGCTCTTATCTTACTCTAATTACTCTCGGTGGTTCTGGCAGCTTATCTATCGCTTTCATTCCTCCCTGTGTTTGCACTGCTTCATTAAGCGCATTATAGATCTGAGGATCTTGTAAACGGCATCGTTGCTTACACCCCTCCAAAATTGAGAACGGTAATCATAAAGACGATTTCCTACACCCCGTAAGGAAAGCTATCCCTTAAGGAGGCATCATTCGGATTACTGTAGCGATCGGTCCAATAACCACATCTTCCAGATGTACATTTTCTGAATAATGCCATATAAAATCCTGGAATTTGGTTATGGGCTATGGTTGATTGAAAATCTATCCTTCGTCTTTGAGCAACTCTCATAAGGGAATTACTCACACTAAGCAGTGGTATTAGCTGCTTAGAATTTAACCGATTACCAATTAGGATCCCTAATAATTGTTGATAAAAGCAGAAATTAACTCTGAGGATAAATTTATTAAAAGCTCGCTCCCGCCCTTCTCCAGTATTCATCTGCGCGCTGCTATAGCTCAAGCTCGCTCTTCTGCTGAAGTAGATCCTCTCTCTAACCCGCTTTTTTGCCTTGGTGTTTTCCCGAATTGCTGGCCTAAAGGGACAGAAGGTGATGCTTGCTCGAAGGTGATGCTTGCTCTTCTATCCGAAGATTAGGATAAAAATCTAAAACAAAACACCATAAATAAAATTGCAAGACCTAAATGCATTGATAATCACCATCTGCTAAAGCCCAAGCAAATGACACCGGCGGTAATATAGGCCACCGCCCTATAAAGGGGGATGCGAATTAAATATTTATCTAAAGTTTCTTGTTCTTGAGGGCTAAGAGTTACTGCATGATTCTGAAACTCCCGCTGAACGCCAATACTTGCTGAAACTTTAATTCTATCTCGCATTCGATCAGAATCATGCTCAAGTTGACGTTCTCGTGCAGCAGCAACAACATCATCGTCGTTCTCATTATGAAAAAACTTGTTAATCCCAATAAGCATTTGATATACGGCGATCACTGTCTCCAGTTTAATGATATTAGCTTTTTGATCATTTAATTGATTTATCTAAAGCTCTTGCGAATTCGCCAAGAAGAGGATAATTCCTTAATTTTTCTTTTGCCAGATCTGAAAATGATTTATCAACTCCAGGATCTGTAATATGAGGATTAATGTATAACTTATTTGATGACACACTTGTATAGGCTTCCAACTCCTCCACATCGAAAACATAGCCATCTAAAATGAGCTAGTTTCCCAATGGGATATCCTCAATGGGAGTTTGATAATAAAAAGTTTCTGTATTTTTAATTGCTGGAATTTCTGATTTCCATTGCACAAACAATTTGGAGCTTGCTTTACTTTTTCCAGATAAATTTGTTCTGCCAAGAAAACTATCTGTAATTTGTTGTCTAATCTCCTCGAAGAATCAAGCGGAAACGTGCATATAAAACTTCGTCATCATCTGCTAAATTTTGATATTCTGGAGTCTCACAAAACGCTTCTAATGCCAAAATTTCTGGAGGTGCTCTCCAAGGATTCTTCTTCTCCAGCCCTTTTGGTGGTCACAGTCCCAAAGTAACTTTTGAAGCTCTGATTTTTTTATTATCGGATCTCATCAGGGGGGATATGATTTAGTGTAACAGAGAAAAGTTAAGGTTTTCTTATTGGCGGCGTTATAAAATTTATTAAAAATTAATTAGTTAAAACAATTTTATAGACAAAGAGAGGGGATTACGTGCCTAGTGGTATTAATCCACCTATTTTATGGGGATTAGAAGATCATTTCCCTGCGACGGTCATCTGCTCTATTAAGATTGATCCAGTCTTGATGCTGCTACGGGGATCGATATCGTTAGCGGCCGCTTGGATTTGTTTAAACATTTCTTTCAAATTACCCGAAATAGTAATTTCTTCGACGGGATATTGAATTTCACCATTTTCAATCCAATAGCCAAAAGCCCCACGCGAATAATTTCCCGTTAATAAGTTAACACCTTGGCCCATCAAGTCCGTAACAAATAAGCCTGTTTGCATTTCTTTAAATAAATCGATTAAGTCCTTATCACCAGCGGTTATAAATAAATTAAAAACTCCTTCCGCGTTTCCCGTAGTCTTCATTCCTAATTTTCTTGCCGAGTATGCGTCTAAAATATAATTAGTTAACACTCCATTTTCTACATAATTTATTTTTCGAGTTTTAACGCCATTT
>NZ_NIQB01000027.1:0-8648 GCF_018687865.1 Coxiella-like endosymbiont of Rhipicephalus sanguineus
TGGGAAGGGGACGATCCCTCTCAGTCGAGAAATTTAACCTATCATGAGTTGTATGAAGAAGTTCGTTGTTTTGCCAACGGTCTAGAACGGTCTAGAGAGATTAGGTGTTTCGAAGGGCGACCGTGTTTGTATTTACATACCCATGATACCGGAAGCAGTGGTGGCAATGTTGGCTTACATGCGTATCTGAGCACATTCGGTCGTGTTTGCGAGATTTTTTCCAGAGACCTTAAAGAAGAGGATTAACGATTCTGAATGTTCTATCATTATAACTGCGTGCGTTAATAAGCGAGGAGGAAAAACTATACCTTGTAAAGGCTAACGTTGATGAAATTATTGATGAATGCCTTTCTGTCAAGCACGTGATCGTTGTAAGTCGGACGAATCAGGGGATAAAAAGTAATATTCGGGATATTGAATATAAGAATTTGATTTCTAGCGAACTCCCTGAATGTCTTGCGGAACCTATGGAAGCTACAGATCCACTTTTTATTTTATATACGTCTGGTTCGACAGGAAACCCAAAGGGAATATTGCATACTCATGGAGAATATTTGTTGTATGTAACTATGCCTTTTCAATTATTTTTTAATTATCAAAAAAATGATATTTTCTAGTGTACGGGCAGATATCGGATGGATTACGGGACATTCACATTTGGTCTATGCTCCTTTAGCCAGCGGAGCAACAACGCTAATGTTTGCAGGTGTTTCGACTTACCCCAGTCCCCTCTCGTTATTGGGAAGTGATTGATAATACATGGGGTAAATATTTTTTATACAGCTCCAACAGCGATTCGAGCATTAATGCGAGAAGAAGAGGAGGTTGTTAAACACACAAGCTGTCAGACCTTAAAGCTTTTAGGCACGGTAGGCGCGAGCCCATTGATCCAGAAGCTTGGCTTTGGTATTACAATATCGTTGGAGAAAAACATTGACCTATTGTCGACACATGGTGGCAAACAGAAACCGGCGATATTATGATTGTCCCTTTGCTGGGAGTCACGCCTTTAAAACTTGGATCTGCGACATTGCTTTTTTTTGGAGTAAGAAAGGAGAAGCATCAGGCAATCTCTTAATTACTCAGCCCTGGCTATGGGACAAATGCAAACTATTTATGGAGATCCAGAACGCTAGAAAGCGCCGTATTTTCTCAATATCCTGGGATGTATTATACGGGCGATGGAGCTCACCGAGATCGGGGTGATTTTTATTAGATTAGTGGGAGTATCGATGATGTGATCAACATATCCGGACATCGATTGGATATAGCTGAGATAGAAAGCGCTTTAGTGGCGCATTTCGATATTGCAGAAGCTGCGGTAGTTGGTTTTCCTCATGAAATTAAAGGCCCAAAGTATTTTTGCTTTTGTGATGCCCAAATTTGGAATAGTCTCTGATGATCGCTTATCGGGAGAATTAATTAATTTAGTTCGCAAAAAAATTAGCCCCATCGCAACACCAGACCGCATTCAATGGGCCAAAGATTTACCTAAAACTCGGTCAGAAAAAATCATGAGACGTATTTTACGTAAAATAGTAAATGGGGAAGTTGATAGTTTCGGAGATATTTCAACGTTAGCAAATCCGGAAGCTATCCAAGCTATCGTTACTTCATATAGCTCTCATGTTGGCTGATAAAATCAAATGGCTATTCTTGAATTAATTGCATTTCTTAACAAGAAAATGTTCTAAATAAAATTTAACCATTACCTTGGTTTTCTCAATCATTTGGCACACCACTTTTGTTTTTTTCTGGAAACAATATTCCATTTAATAAACCCTAAGCTTCAGAGCGAAGAGCAAAATTACGATCCTGTTGACAACGATAGGGATTTTTTGGAACTCAGCAAATTGGTTTAATGTAGTCTTCATTTTAGCTCAAGTATCTTAACCGTGTTGCTAATTGATGATTTAATGTTTCTTGCGAAGGTTGACATCAATAATTGGGTTAAGTGGGCATTAAAAATTCTTATGAAGGTGTAGATGCTATTATTGCGATAAGAATTACTTAACTTATTAATTTTTTAAAAATATCCCATTTAAAAAAAATTCTTAATATCATTCATAAAAAAATATCTAAAATAAAAATTTTTTCTGCAATTTAGCAGACACCTTTTTTAATTTAATAAGATGGGGCATAGTCATAGGAAAAAATAAAAACGTTTTTCTATACCTTCTTGAGGAAGATAGAGATTTTTCAATATGGATTTCGTTTTGCCGATGAAATCCTATTCGTTAAGGATTAGAGTCCTTGATTGTAAAACGATAGGTTAGTTTAAATTTAAACCACTTAAATTTGGCAGCTCATGGGATTACGTAAGGAGATGCTGTGGCAGATAATATTTAGTGTTAAAGAGCTTTCCAAACATCTGCTTACCACTACCGAAAAACAGCCGTGGGTGGTCAATTAATAGCGTTTATCCTGAAATCGATTTGTGGGAGGGGGGATTGTTATTAAAGCGCTGTATAGGGGAAGAGGTACGGGTTGAAGCGGGCATATTTTCAGAAGAGCATGTAGAAATAAAGCGATTTTTATGATTCAAACATGATTCCGAAAATAAAGGGCATCGTATACCCTTAAATCTGATAGAAAATGTTCGTTGATATGCTATTTTTCCTGTTTCAAAAATAGGTATATTATTACGCTCTAAAAGCGTAGATTTATGATTTTCGTATGTGAGGTAATGATTTGAAAAAAAAGATTGAAGCCAAACAAAGATAATATTGACATTCAGATAGGTTTAGAACTTATTGATCAAGCAATTTTAAATGCTATTCCGGATGGAAAAACAATTGCTAGCCTACTTACTAATATCAGTTAAAAAAATCAGCCACTCACTCCAAAATTCTAAAATCAATTTTTGAAAAGCAACTATAATCATTAATGGAAAAATAGAAAAAATGGAAAAAAACTTCCGTCCTTTGGTGATTACTCGCTATCAAAAAGAATTAGTGGTGATTGTAGATCCCCTTACAGGCTAACTTCAGTGCATAGTATGAATTGTTTTCTCAGTCCCACGATTCAAAAAAATAGTTAATTTAAGCATGGTTTATTTAAAGACGTTGTTAGGTAGTTGCCTCGAATCAAAGCTATAGAATTTTATGTAATTTATTTCCTGCCTATCTATCCAATTGCTCATTCAAATCGCAAAGACAAAAATAATGCTCTAAGGGCTGCGTCCACCAACCCAGGAAGCCCATGGGCCATCGGGGGTGAAAAAAGAGGGGGATCATATGGTTATTCATCCCAAAATTGAACTTTACAAGATTTTAAAAATTTAGTTAAGCAGGCAAGGCAACTTAATTTAATGATAGCATTCGATTTTGCCTTACAATGCAATCCTCATCATCCTTATTTTAAAAGGGAATCCTCAATGGTTCAAAATCCGTCTGGATAGAAGCCTTCAATATGCCGAAAATCGTCCTAAAAATATGAAGATATTTATCCTTTTTATTTTGATACTAAAGGTTAGAAATCTTTATAGTAAGAATGGAAAAAAATTATTCTTTTGGATCAAAGAAGGGATCAAAATTTTTTGAGTAGATAATCCCTACACTAAATCAAATTTTTTCTAGGAGTTATTGATTTTTAAAATTAAATTAGAATACTCTGATGTTATCTTTCTAACAGAACTTTTATACGTTCTAAAATAATGTATTATTTAGTCAAATTGGGTTTTACTCAATCCTACAGCTATTTTTATTTAGCGGAGTCTTAAAGAGATATTATTCTTAAATTACTGTAATTAATTAAGTGATTCATTTCAGTTAGATTTGTAAATAATCCAATGTTTTGTTAATCTGTTGAGAGAAAAATTTTTAATTATTACTCTATCTGTGAGTTTCTTTTTTGACAAGATTCAAGATACTTGGAGCTGCAGAAATAGCGAATATAATTAGCGTCTTTAACGGATAAAACTTCTGATTTAAAAACCTCTTAGTTACAAGTAGCGCATTGGTATGAAGAAGCTTCTTTTTTCTCGACCCTTCATATAATTTCCTAAAGAATTACTTTCAATCTAAATTATAGACTAATTTTGTATTCTAGAAGAGATATCTATTTGTTAGATTTTAAATTTTATACCTCAATAAGTCTGCACATATCATGTTGCGGTATAATTTGATTTTCTTTAAGGTATGTCTGGGGAGAAATGAAGATAGGAGTAGTTACATAGAGTCCTATAAAATCAGATTCTATAAATACTGCATTCTATTCCATTCTTTTAAGAAATGGAAGTTGAAAATTGGTTTCTAAAGCTCCAATACGCAAATTTATAGGTTTATATTTTATTCTACATGTGTAAAAAAAATTCTAGTTATTTAATTATGAGCGATCTAAAGTGTTAGTTTGTTTGGTTTTTCTTTATAAAGAAGTTTTACCTTTCCTGTCTGGTTCTTTTTCCATTCTAAGGATGGAAGATGGCAATGACTAATAATTCGTTCATAAAAATCAAGAAAAGAAGAGAATGTTAGTTGTGCCTGTAATTATTCATTAATAAAGTAGCTTGAATTAGAAATATAAAATAAGAGTTTCTGTTCAAGAAATTCTTTGAAATAAAACGAGAAGCGTCTGGTAGGAAAAAACGTCACCGCTTGAGTTAACGATATATTTAGTAGAGTGGCTAATTTTTCACAATAAAATTGGTCAGAAAATAAGAAAAAAATCCTAAATTTATATTACTTTTTAAGTAATTTTAGTAAAAGGGGTTCGTAAGATTGAAAAATTTTGGAATGTTTTCTTTGCAATAATTAATTAAAGCTACTAGCCAGTGGTGAGCATAAGTTTTATATATGTGAAAAATTTTTCCTTCATAATATATCTGAAACAATAGGTACAATAGCAATGACTCTATTATCAAGCAATCTAGTTAATCATCAACCGCGTTTTGAAGTTCCCATTATTATAAAATTTTTTAATATTTAATATAAATACCTATTATGAAAGTGTTTATTCATTCAGAGTCATCGCTTCTGATGCTACGGCTTAGAATATTCAAGAGATAATAAACTAGGTTTGGATTTAATATAAATCAATTCTATGAGAATACAATAATTTAATTTTCTTTTAAATTTTTTTCATTAATATTTTAAATATTGATTATAAATATGTTTGAGAACAACGACAATGGTATGTTTAATAAGTTAGCTAAGTATGGGTTTAGGATTATCATTTTCGGTTGTTTATAAATTTTTAACTCTGTCTCTAATATATAAAATTGCCTTGTTGGAAGAAAGTTTTCTTTTCTTTAGAATATAGATATCTAATTCATGTGTCAAAACATTAGCAGAAATTATATCTTTAGTTGTTAGGTTCGGCTATAAAAGAGAAGTAAAAAGATATTTATATTCTGTATAATTTGAAGTTCTGATCTTTCCTATTTCTTTCCATTGCAATAAGATAAATAAATAATATTTGGTTAGTATATGCTAAAATAGCATGAGAGGATGGTAGTTTAAAAAAAAATTCTACAAGTGAATGCTTTAGAAAATTTGAAAGCAGATTTGAAAGAAAAAATCAACAGAAGGCTAATTGAAAATGGAATTCTTTTAACCATGAGAATATTCTATAAATTAGTTTAATTTTAGCAAAGTGGAAATTTAACTCAATTCATTCGATTACGAGATAATATTAATTAGTATTTTAAAATATAAAAATATGGCCTACAGTAGAACATAATCTAGCCTCTAAAAAATTTAAAGATAACTTTTTTATGTAATAAATAGAAAAGTAAAGAAAATGGAAAGAGTAATAATTTCTTAAATAATTTTTAATTGCATTAGATTTAAACGTGTATTATTAAAACCGATCTGATTTTCTAGCGACTGAAACATATATTAAAAAAGGCAATAAATCGATCTGATAATAATAAAAAACATGATTAGTTTATAAGAAAAATTTCTTAGATAGTCATACCAAAAAAAATTATAAAAGAGTTAGAACATATAAGAAGACTAATAGCAACCAAATTTTTTTCATAAACTGTTCTATTCGATTAATAAGATGTAGAAAATAAAATCTACTAGAGAGAATGCCTATTAAAGAAACTATAACACCTAATCAAAATGTTAATATTCCTTCCTATTGAAAAACGAAATAAAATAATATAGAGTATACTAAAATATATCAATTAATATTTAAATAGATTAAGAAATATCCATAATTAATTAGCATATAAAATCAATCATTAATTTATCTTTATAGCATCTATTATAAACAATTAAAAAAATAAAGTTTTTTCATTGGTATGAGAAAAAATTACAATATCTTATGATTCATTAAAATTTCTACCCTCTAAATTAGAATATCAAAGCTAGTTAAATAGTTGATGGGTTTGAAAAAAATATATTTTGAGAGAGCTAATGTAATGGTGCAATCAGTATTTAGAACTTTTAGTCTTATTATGCTAACTGGAGAATCAGTTGAGAATATTTTTAACCTATCTATTTGAGATTTTTTTAGTAGTTCTTTAATCCTATATTTTATTATAGGAGCTATTTTTTTATTTTTCTCCTGACACTTTAGTTACAGCTAATTTACTTCGACGATTAAGGACGAAGCTGGTATTTTATGCTTGGGTTAAAAAACCCTTCAGATGGCCAACTGATTTCGCTGTTGTTTGGTTTAAATGGATAGAAAATGTTATTTGATATCCTACGATATTATCATTTATTTCTTTGACAATTAGTTATTCAATTTCTTCAACATTAGCTACGAATAAATTTTTTTAATTGGTATCATTCTTTTCGTATTTTTAGAAATAATTTTTGTTAATTTATTCGGAATTAAATTATTTACTAGATTCAGTAATTTTTTTGTTATTACAGACTTGATGTTATCCCTAATTTTATTATTTATAACTATTATGTAGCTTTCTAAAGGTAGGGGGTGTCTCTCATTTTTTATCTCAGAAACTTTGCCACATACTAAAGAGAGTATTCTAGCGTTATTAACTAGAATTATTTATGCTTTCAGTAGCCAGGAAGTTACGCTGTATATTCTAATGAAACCTAAAAACTACATGAAACTTATCAGTTGGGGTTCTTAATCATTTCTATTCTAGTATTATTGATTTTATTTGATACTTCTTTATCAATTTCTATTTTAGACCCTTTGAGAAATTTAACCTCAATTATTATCGAAAGTATTTGTTACATTTTTATCGTTTACTATTTTAATTAGATTTTATATATTCTTTCTTTCATGTTAGTCTGGAAATATAGGTAGAATTAATAATTGGTTTATTTTGCTCATAAGGGGCTTGTTTTATGCTTTTAAAGATAAAGAAATAAATTTTTGGTTAGAACATATAAATCATAAAGATGTTCCAAGTATTTTATTAATTTTCAAGATATTATCGTAACTTTTTGAACTAAATTTTTTTGTTATTTCTGGAGTACTGGAGTAAATGCATCCCATTGCTTATTAACTCTGCCTTAACTTCTCAGATTTATATATTAATGTATATTCTCATGTTTGGTTAAGCCATTAGACTTTGCTTTCGTATGGTTGAAAGACATGATGGTTTCTTTATTCCTAGTGGATTATTTAGAAGTGATTATTTCATCTAGAAGTAGGTTTATCGCTTCTATTACTAACTTTAGATAGGATTTATTTATCTTCATTTATTTATATATTAAATTTCTCGAAAGTATCCTTAAAAAATTTAAAAATTTTTCTTAGCCTTATAAATACTGGACCAAGGATTTCAAGATTTAGTATAGGAATCGTTTTTCAATATAGAGAGATAGGAATTCTTATCTGTTTTGCTTTGAAATTAATTGAGGTTGAATAAGTCAGACTGTTTTAAAGAAATATTTATTGATAATAAGAGAAAAAATGATAAGTTTTTATATATGTGTAATTCAAATGAGTTTCAAAATTTGACAATCTAGGCAAACTCCTTAACTTGTAGCATTCGTTACGTCATTCCTTCTATCCAGCCTATTTCTTGTATCTATTTTCATTAGTCGCCTGTCGTAGAGTGTGGTGTGTTTTGCCGCTCTAGGTAAAAGCTCCTATATACAGGGATTTATAGTAGGAAAAGACTTAAATTCCATATAGCTTTCGGCTTCAGTCATAGTTATTATTAACTGGCGATATTTTATTGGGTGCATTTTCTGAAGCATTGCTAGTAAAATTATTTAACTTTTTAGTATGATAAAATAAGCAACTGTATGGCTTTATTTAGCTTGTCTTCTTTTTATTTTGTCTTATTTCTTGTGCTGTTATATATGATTTCAGGATTTTTATTTTTATTTAAGAAACAATGTAATTTGAAAAAAAGATTTATTCTTTTTCTAAATAAAATATTGAATATTATTTTTTATGTTATCTTAAATAAATGGGAAAAGTATAAGGATATAAAAATCATTATTTTTAAATCATCGGCATTATGATAAATCTTCCTGGAAAGAATTTCGAGATCAGAAATCTAATCGATTTATTACCCTATTATTTAATTATTACTATCAGAAATTTTCCAAATTTATTAAGAAATATCTTTCTAAGATACTGTGTTTGTAAAGTAAGTACTGAAAAAAACTAAGTTTATTTATTTCATTTGATAAAAATGAAATTAAAAAAAAATCTACAAGAATAAATTAAATTAGTTGATCATAAAAAAATTTCATATTGTTTGTTACAAT
>NZ_NIQB01000028.1:0-3300 GCF_018687865.1 Coxiella-like endosymbiont of Rhipicephalus sanguineus
AGGTATCATGAGTTAGATCAATTCATTTAACAATAACTTAGGACTAAAATCTACTTCTTAATCTGGAAGTTGATGCTGTTCAGTTTTAGCAATGTCAATAATGCCATTTAATAACTCTAATAATTGTTTGCCTGATTACATAATGTAATCGATGTTTTTTGTCTCTTGGTTCGCTTAATCTATAACTTAAATTTTTAGCTATACTGATAATACCACTCAAGGGAATTTTTAAATCATGACTCATATTAGCTAAAAAAATTGATTTGGCACGATTAGCAGCTTCTTCTTTTTCTTTAGCTTCTTTTAATTTTTCCTAAATTTTTTTTTAATTCCGTAATATCCTAGATAATTGCTAATCACCCTAACAATTTGATCATTTTCATCCCTAAGTGGCATTTTAACACCCGTGAAATATAAGATTTTACTACTGGGAATTGTCACAGTTTCTTCGTAATGTTTAATTTTTCCTGTTTCCATTACGTAACGGTCATTTTCCATGATAACTTTGGCAATATCACCCCAAAAATCGTAATTGGTTTTACCAATAAGTTCTGGAGTGGACCGTAAGCCAGAGGTTTTCACCATAAAATCATTACAGCCCAAATATCGGCCTTGATGATCTTTCCAATGGAGGCTTCCAGGAATGTAAACCACTACATTTCACTGAAAAATCTCGATATTTTTTCTTATCCAAAAAGCACCTTAAATATTTTTTCCTAAAAATTCTTTCATTTCCCTATTTTCTTTATAGTATTTTTAATATTAATGTCCCATTGGAGAGATAGTTCTCGAAGAGGCTGTCAGTTCAGACGATTCAATAAAAATCCCTTTTAGATTTTCCATAACAAAACGAAATATTGCAGCTTTTATTTCATTTTCCGATTGTCTTGCAAACTTTTGCGCCAACTCTGAGTCTTAATTTCTTCATATGTGATCGTATAAAAGTTCAGTTTGGCCATACAGACAGATCATGATTTCGTCAGCGTACGTTATCCCCGCATTAGCAAGTGCTTTAGCTTGAAGGAAGCTTAATCCAATCAACCCCAACAATATTCCTTGAGGGGACACACTGTGCATAGCCTTTTCACCACGGAAATTGATGGGATTACCACCATTTTTGACTACTATCCGGGTATCTGATTCATTTATCATTGCAACGTCTGCATGAATATCCTTTGGGATAACGCCATAGCCTTTAGTAAAAAGTTTGTATTAATTTTAAAATCGATAAAAATTCTTTATCTCCTGAAGACAAACTAAAAAGCCATTTAGATGTTTGACTATACTGAACAACCTCCTACACAGCATTAGACTTAGTAATATCTTTTGAAGTACACCCAACCACAATCGTTGAACGCGCAAACAAATTAGAAAGACTACTTAACTTAAGTAATCCCAGAAAATAACTCAATCATAAGCTCTGGCTTCGTATCATACACCAGGACTTTATATTTCTTTGCTATCTCTAAATTCTTTGCTATCTCTAAAGCAAATCGTTTCCTCATCTCACCAAATCCAGCCACGCAAATAATTGGCTTCCTACCATTCATTACCGAAAGTACTTCACGTTCGATTGTTTTTTTCACTCTTTCGAAAGCGATCCGAACCACTTGTGAGGATATTCCCCATTGAAAATAGGATAAGGATATGTCTTAGATTCATCGCCAGAGGCGGTCAATTGAGCGCCAATGACGAATTCGGATAATTTGAATACTTCACTGAGCATACAAGGGGCTAAGGTAGTCCTTACATCATTAAAAATTAAAAGAATCGGTTTTTTCTCTCTAGCGGAAATTGGATTATAAAAATGATAATGTCTTATCCTAAGCATGCCGTGCTGCCGTACCTATGACTTCGTCGATACCGCCCCATCGAAGAAGTGGCGGTAATGGAATGATATGAAATCCACTTTTTTTCAAGTTGTTCCACAACCACCGGATAAGTAGAATATGGCTTGCCGAGAATAATCACATTTTTACTTTTTAGGCTATAATTTTTAACTAAAAATTCCAAGAGCTGTCAGTTTATTTCAAGAAGATGAATTTTTGACGGGAATTTACACAAAGTGTCGACATCCACTGTTGGAACATAATTCCAAAAGGATTGAGTAGATAGGCAGAATTATTAGTTAGAGAAACAAAATAATTCATTAAAAGATTGCGGTGCAAGTGTCCTTTCAACGCTATCATTTTTACTTACCCTAATAAAATAAAACTTAACATTTCTTGCTATCTCCCCTCATCTCCCTACAAAAGATAAATTGGGAACCATTGCTCCGTGCTTGTAGTTAATTAGCATCCCGAATAAATTATTCAGGAAAATAATTAATTATTAATTCTTTCATTGTAATAAAAAATAGTAAATCAAAAATTTAAATTTGTAGAATTAAATGCTCTTGAAAATCCGGTACATCTCATGACTCAATATTATTCGACTTATTATTAGGAAATAAACGAAAATTATTGTTAGCTAAAAACGATTTAGCAACACGTAAATCTACACGCTCAATTGTATTAGTATCAACTTGCTCTTGAATGCTCTGATTATTTAAAAATTTCAAATGAGACCATAACATCAAAACTACAGCCGTTAACACACCTGCCCAGTATGATATTTGCTAAATTGTCCGAATAAGAAAGATATCCGTCTTGCAACGACGTCTCTGCAATAAGTTTGAAACTAAGGTCTGAGAAATAGCTTGAGGCCCCAGCTATGGTTGTGAGAAAAATATTTTTTCGCACTCCAATAACTTCTTTTTCTAAGGTTTTGTAAAATAGAAATAATTGTTTTCATCAGCTGTTCGAGGAATTCATTAATATTCTTTCTATAAAAGAAAATGGTGAGGAGCGTTGCCCCAGCATGATTGAAGATATATTTTGATAATGATGGTCCGACCCTAGACCCTATTTCTGGATTTGGGTAAAAGTTTCAATCCCCTGAACAGCTGGCAGCCAATTTAAGGTAATAACTATCGACAATGAAAGACAAAGTATCTTCCCAATTAGAGAAAAAATACCTTACAAAATTCTTTCTATTCTTTTTTTGGGGTAAATTGGGCCAATGGTTCTTGACGTGCTTCAAAAATTCCTCCACAGCTTCCTGAACCGTTTCCATTTTTTATTTCTAACCCAAAATTAAAATCATTTAATAATAATTCCAATTTTTTAAATACCTAGAAGAGTCATTTTTATCCTCAAGAGAAAAAATAAAATTTAATGTACTCGCGAAACGGGTAGCTTTATAAACTAAAAAAACTCAATAAAAAAAACCTACTACCTTATCAGGAACACCCCAAAAAAA
>NZ_NIQB01000029.1:0-629 GCF_018687865.1 Coxiella-like endosymbiont of Rhipicephalus sanguineus
GGCTGGGTTGAAAAAAATAATCCCATTGGTAATACCCTATCCCAGGAATATTAATGCGTGGACAATAATTGCTGAGCGACAAAGTTATTTTATCCAATCAGTGTTGTATACCATGCTGGCGCAGCGAGAGTTGGTCAAACAAACTGCCATGGGTTGGTATCCAACCTTAACTGGCGTTATCACGCATGGGACCAAGCAACAAGGCCCCCCCCCCCAGTCTTAGTGGTTTACGGCCGCTGATGAAGCTGGTTTTATAAATACGACTACAACGAGTACGAGTGGTGGGTTTAATTTAAATTTCCCTATTTTTCAGGGTGGATATGTGATCCATTCTACTCGGCAGGAAGAATATAATTATCTCTCTGCTAGCCAACAACTGAACCTTACCCATCGGCAGGTGGTACAGCAAACCCGCCAGGCTTATCTTGGTGTGGATTCTGGTATTAGCAAAATTAAAGCGGACGAACAGGCCATTGTTTCTGCGCAAAATAAAGTAGAAGCCACCCAAGCCGGCTATGTGGTAGGGACACGCACGATGGTGAATGTGTTGGATGCTGTAACGAATTTATATCAAGCTCAACAACAATGGGCTAGCGATCGTTATACGTACATCATCAATATTATTATTT
>NZ_NIQB01000030.1:0-1499 GCF_018687865.1 Coxiella-like endosymbiont of Rhipicephalus sanguineus
GGGCGCGTGGATTACGCTCCATTGTCGAACACACTCTACTGGATTTGATGTACGAGCTTCCAACCGTCGTTGGTTTGAAGAAAGTCGTAATCGATGGAAGTGTTATTAATCAAACTTCGCCGCCGTTATTTATTTATGATAAAGAAAAAATTCCTCGTAAGGTGGCTCAAGAATAATAAGGGATACGACATGGTAGAAGCAGCAGCCGAGAAATTGGAATTACCATTATTACCATTGCGTGATGTCGTGGTATTCCCCCATATGGTGATTCCTTTATTTGTGGGGCGGGCTGAATCGGTCAAAGCGTTGAAAATGGCCATGTCGCAGGATAAGCGGGTTTTTCTAGTCGCCCAAAAGGATGCTAATAATGATTCGCCGGGGCAAAAAGATCTTTATGAAATAGGAACGATTGCTACTGTCTTGCAATTATTACAATTGCCGGATGGTACTGTTAAAGTGTTAGTGGAAGGCTCGGAGCGGACTAGACTCATTCATTTAGAAAAAAAAGAAAATTATCTACAGGTTGAAATTAAACTCTTACAAGAAGAAGGCACAAAAGACGGCGATAAAACGGAGCTGCAAGTGTTGGTTCGTGCCGTCCTTGATCAATTTGAGCAATTAGTAAAAATAAGTAAAAGAATTCCTCCGGAACTTTTGCCCTCTTTAGCAAGTATTGATGATCCTGGCCGTTTGGCTGACAGTATTGCAGCCCACATGACAATTAAATTAGATTCTCGTCAAAAGATTCTCGAAATTCTCTCTGTTAAAGAACGATTAGAAGTTTTACAAAAAGTTTTAGCTCAAGAATTGGATTTAGTTGAAGTTGAAAAACGAGTTCAAGGTCGAGTTCGGCAACAGGTGGAAAAAAGTCAGCGCCAGTATTACTTAAGTGAAAAAATAAAAGCCATTCAGCAAGAGTTGGGTGAATTAGAAGAAGGTAGCCCTGTCGATGAGCAACACCAATTGCTCGAAAAGATTGAAAAAGCTGGGATGCCTTTAGAAGCTAGAGAAAAGGCAGTGGCTGAATTGAATAAATTAAAAATGATGCCACCGATGTCGGCGGAAGCTACGGTTAGCCGCAATTATCTGGATTGGTTACTTCAAGTTCCTTGGAAAAAGCGCGCTAAAATCAGTAAAGATTTGAAGCTCGCCGAAGAAATTTTAGAAGCAGATCATTATGGATTAGAAGAAGTTAAACAACGAATTTTGGAATATTTAGCCGTACAACAGCGCGTGCGAAAATTAAAAGGCCCTATTTTATGCTTAGTTGGACCGCCTGGAGTAGGTAAAACTTCATTAGGACAATCGATCGCAAATGCGACAGGCCGTAAATTTGTTCGCGTTTCCTTAGGAGGCATCCGAGATGAAGCTGAAATTCGGGGCCATCGTCGAACTTATATTGGCGCTCTTCCTGGAAAGATCATTCAAAAGATGGCAAAAGCTGGTGTTCGAAATCCATTATTTATGCTAGATGAAGTAGATAAAATGGCAGCGGATTT
>NZ_NIQB01000031.1:0-6715 GCF_018687865.1 Coxiella-like endosymbiont of Rhipicephalus sanguineus
TTTATTCGTCCACAATAGTATTAGCTTTAGATTTTATTTTGACGGCTCTGATGATGGGGGGGATGGTAATTTGAGTAATCGAACGATTGAATTTATGGCTGGCCTTTTTATGATTGCGGGGTTTTAGCGTTAATAGCTTTGGCATTTAAAACAAGTGGATTAAAATGCCTAGGCGAAGAAAATTATTATATTATCAAAACTGAGTTTGACAACATCGGTGGTTTAAAAGTCCGTGCGCCGGTAATGATTTCCGGTGTTACTGTAGGGCAAGTAATGAAAATTACCTTAGACAGGAACAACTTTCAGGCTTTGGTCGTCCTGCAAATCAATAAAAAGATAAATAACTTGCCTGCAGATACCTCAGCGACGATATTAACTCAAGGATTATTCGGAGCGAATTATATTGAATTGATGCCGGGTTTTGCATCAGTCAATTTAAAAAATAATGATTGGATTAAAACCACTCATTCCGCACTAATCTTAGAAAATTTAATTGACCAATTTATTTATAATTTTAAAAAATAATCTTTAATTTAAAAAATAATCTTTAATTTTTTATTCTGTAACAACGGTAGAGCAATATGAGAATAATTAAGCGATTACTAGAAGAATCTATGGTAGTTTTTTTGAAAAAATTAATTAAAAATGCTATTTTTATTATGTTACTATTCTTTTGTAGTTTTGCCTCGGCGAGTACCTCTCCTCTTATTTTCTTACAAGATATTGCGAACAAGATGATTTCTGAATTACAGCAGCATCAATCCCAATTAAAGAATAATCCGCAACTGATTAATCAGATCGTTAATCAACAATTGATTCCCCATATTGATGTAGATCGAATGGCTGGCTCTGTCATTGGTCGTTATTATTGGCAAACAGCCACCCTTGCGCAACGCAAATTGTTTATTCGGGAATTTGAAAAAATCGTTGTTTCTACTTATTCAATGGCACTCAGTTTTCATGATGAAGACCAAATCAAGTTTCGTCCACTGCTGCAGTCCAGGGTAGCCAATCAAAAGGAAGTAAATGTGGAGAGCGTAATCCTGCGGCGAAATGGTCAACGAATTCCCATTAGCTATAATTTAGTTAACAATGGATGCCAATGGAAGGTCTATGATTTCAGCATTGAGGGAATCAGTTTGGTACAAAATTACCGCTCCCAATTTTCAGGAGTACTTGCTCAGGGAGGACTCGCTGCCTTATTGAAACGCTTGGTTGCCCACAACCGGAGATTTTAATGACATCAAATGTGTTTAAGGTTAGTGGCGCAATCACTTTTGAGACAGCATTGGCCTTGCGGAAAAGGGGTGATCGCTGGATTGAAAAAGAGAAAGACATTTTGGTTAATTTTCAAGCCGTAGATCAATGTAATAGTGCTGGATTGGCTGTCATGACGGCGTGGTTACGTCAGGCAAAACGACTTAATAAATCCGTTAGATTTATTAAGATCCCCAGTTCGTTGCGGGTGATCGCTGCCGTTTGTGGGATGACAGAGATTTTAGGGATCAAATAAAAAGCCATATGGACAAATTAATTATTGTAGGCGGTGTGCCTTTAAATGGCGCCATACGGATATCAGGGCAAAAAATGCTGTTTTGCCAATTTTAGCAGCCACCCTATTGATTGGAGAGCCAGTTATCTTAAGTAATATTCCCCACCTCAATGACGTGACTACTATGATTGAATTGTTAGGTCGGATGGGGGCGCAAATTACCATTGACGAACGTATGAGTATCGAAGTGGATTGTTCGACTATTCAGAATGTTAATGCTTCTTATGAATTGGTAAAGACTATGCGTGCCTCCATTCTCGTTCTAGGGCCTTTATTAGCTCGCTATGGAGAAGCAGAAGTTTCTTTGCCCGGGGGATGTGCCATTGGTTCTCGGCCTGTGGATATTCACATCGATGGGATGCAAGTGTTGGGTGCCAATGTGGAATTAGTGGATGGTTTTATTCGAGCTAACGTAGACGGACGTTTAAAAGGTACGGAATTAAATTTAGGCAAAATTACAGTGACAGGGACAGAAAATCTCATTATGGCAGCAAGCTTAGCGGAAGGTCAAACCATTATCCATAATGCGGCTTGTGAGCCTGAAGTTCAGGATTTGGCTAATTTTTGAATAAGATGGGTGCGCGAATTTCCGGAGCTGGGACAGACACCATCGTTATCGATGGCGTTGATCGCTTATCGGGAGGGCGTTACCACGTTTTACCCGACCGAATAGAAGCAGGAACCTACTTGGTTGCCGCAGCGATGACGCGAGGGCATGTCCGAATCAAAGACGTCCTACCAAAAACCTTGGGGGTTATCTTGGAAAAACTCCACGAGGTGGGAGCGAGGATTAAAATTGGAGATGATTGGATCGACCTTGATATGGAAGGGCGAAGACCCAAAGCGGTCGATGTTAATACGGCTCCTTATCCTGAAATGCCTACTGATATGCAGGCTCAATTTATGGCACTTAATGTGATTGCGCAAGGTAATGCTGTTATAACCGAAACTGTTTTTGAAAATCGATTTATGCATGTGCACGAGTTGCGCCGAATGGGGGCCGATATTAAATTGCAAGGCAGCAAAGCCTTCATTCGTGGGAAAGAAAAATTAACCGGTGTGCCGGTTATGGCAACAGATTTACGTGCTTCAGCTGGGTTAGTTTTAGCGGGCCTCATGGCACGAGGCAATACCGTAGTTGATCGGATTTATCATATTGACCGAGGCTATGAATGTATCGAAGAAAAGCTAGCACAATTGGGAGCAGAAATTCGTCGCGTTTCTTCCCATGTGTATGTGACAGAAGATGCTGCTCGGAGAGGACAGTTATAATAATTCTTACTGAAGAGGATGTTCCTGAGGGAACCCCTAATGTAAATTTTTGTTGAAGCGCTGCGTCAATAGAGTATTTTCCCATGCCTAGTACAGCAGCGAAAGTACAGCAGCAAAACTTAATAGTAATACGCTCCCCCTCCCTATACATCACAGGGTATTTCCCACTCACCACCTCGATTGCCCCAGATAAAGCGAAGATGAAAGTGTTTTCCTAAAACAGTTGCGATTAGGTAGGAGGTAAAGAGTAATTCCGATGGAGCCAAGACGGGTGAAAAATCCAAGTCCGATGGGCTTATAGCGCCTCTGAGTACCCAAAGCCCTGCTAAAATTACAATAAAATTAGGATCTACGATTGATTCCTAGATCAATGAAAGCTTTTACATTTGCACGAAACGAGATCGGTTCAGCGAATAATTTTTCTGCAAAATGACCAATTAAGTTGTAACCAATATAGAGGTGAACAAAAGTCAAGTGCCATTCAAAGGCATTAAGTCGGACAGAAATGCCGTAAGGAAACTTCTGGTTTACCTCGAGAAGCAAAAAAACTAAGGAGGATTGGTGATTGGTGTGGCTGAGTTAAGTCAGACCCAAAGAAAATTAAATTGATACCCACGAATAATCCTATTGTCCAAGTATAATATTGGGTCAAGCCGGTCCAAATGGCAAAAGAAAGAATCAAAGCGATAATGCCGCTGACTAAAAGCCATTTCCAATATTTATTTTTTTCGAATATGAAGAGAAAGTGCGACTTCGGTAATCCCCTTATCGGTGATAAAGTAAGCACAACAAGTCTGAAGATTATTAGGGCGCCCTACCAGAGTGAAGGCAAAAGAACGAAAAATATACTGGCGATTTGATTGTACATAAGTCCAATAGGCGCATAGATGGCAGCGAGAGTAATTGTCATAGCGATCACCGCGAAAGTAATCTCTTTACTTCCTTTCGATCGCTGCTATTAGGGGTTTTTCACCACTCTCAATATGGCGATAAATATTTTCTAACATGACAATAGCATCATCAACCACTAATCCAATGGATAACACCAAAGCAAGCAGAGTAATGATATTAATGCTAAGGCGGAATAAATACATGGTGCCAAAAGAGGCAATTAAGCAGACGGGGATAGTAGGAGCAATAGGCAAAATGACTGTGCATAAACGTCCTAAGAACAAAAAGATGATGAAAATTAAACATAAAATAGCCATGCCAATAGAAAGATATACTTCATGAACAGATTCGTTCATGTAAGTAGAAATATCGAAGGAGGGAACGATTTCCATCCCTTGCGGTAATTGTGGTTTCAGTTGTGCGAGTAATTGATTAACGTTCTTTGCTTCTTCAATAGGGTTGGCATCGGTGGTATTGTTTATGCTCAGTAATACACCAGGCTTGCCATTAAGCGTTACAATACTTTGGTCTGAACATATGTTATCGCCTAATTTTGCTTCCCCGATGTCTTTAACGCGAATAAGATAGCTATTGCTATTTTTTACAATAATATTATTAATATTAAATTCATTGGCGGTATAGAGTTTAGTTTCGGCCGTAATGGGGTAATTAATAGAAGTTCCCTTAATTTTGGTGGTCGGAAGTTCAATATTGCTGTTTTGAATGGCTGCTTGAACATCATTAACGCTCAATCCCAGCGCCGCCATTTTTTTCGGAATCCAACCAAATGCGGATGGCATATTGATTGCGCCTGCTACCTCTACGTCAGTAATTCCCGATATTTGTTCGATTTTTTAAACGCTCTCATTGAATGCGCTAAATCTCACGTCCATTAAACTCGTATTGCTCCAACCTACTTAACAACGGGGCACTAACGCTGCTTGGCAATTATGAACGGGCTTGTTCGACTTTATCGCGTATTTGGTTAACAATTTGATAAAAGTCAGAGCCGGATTTTAAGGTCAATTGGACGAAGCTTTCGCCTTAAAAGCTTTGGGATATGATATTATCAATACCTTGAATGCCACTAATCCCTTCTTCCAGGGGAGTGGTGATGCTCAATTCAACTAATTTTGCACTAGCGCCCAGGTAAGAAGTCGTAATATTAATAATATTTTTTTCGAATTTGAAAAAAGCAAATGTTGAGACTATTAAATCCCATTATCCCAATTACAGAGGACAAGACTAATACTAGCGCGAGGAACGGTCGTTTAATACAGATTTTGGGGAGAGATTCATTGGACAATCTTCACTCTTTCCTCGTTGTTAATTTGATCCTGCCCATAGTAATAATTTGGTCGTCTTTTCCTAACCCCGAAATAATTTACACCTTTCCATAAGGGTGTGCGCCTACTTTTACCGGAACTGAAACCGCTTTGTTTTATTTAACTTCGAAGACGTAGTAGCCATTTAGGCTCGTGAATAAACTATTTTCTAGGATTAAAATAGCATTTTTAAAATGCCTAAAGTTTGTGAAACAGTGATAAATTGCCCCGGTTTTAAAATTCCTTTTTCGTTATTTAACAAAGCATGCGTTTTAACGGCTTAAGAATTGGTATCGATAAGGAGCGAAGTAATTGACTTTAGCCTTGAAACTTTGATCTGGGAAAAAGTCCGCCGTGATTAAAACCGGCTGATCCAATTTTATTTGCGGAACAAATCAGCTTGGTAAATTGTAAACGAGATTTGATTCTTGTTGATCAATCAATGTCATGAGTTTTCTCCAAGGCTCACATAATCGCCTAAACTAAATTGTTTAGCTCCAATATAGCCACTTAAAAGGCGCCGTTAGAGTAGTCATATCTTGTAAAGCCGTTTGATCGGTTTTAAGAAGAGCCTGATCTTTGTCTAAAGCGACTTCGTCATTATAGAGCGTGGCTTGGAGAATTAAACCTTGTTTTAGAGCTTTTAAATCACGTTGAAATTGTAACTGACTTAATTCTAAATCTGCCTGCGCAGCCGCTACGTCGTCTTGTTGTTTTCGATTGTCTAACTGGATAAGAACCGAGCCGGTTTTGACGAATGTGCCTGGTGTGAAAGCTATTTTAGTAACATATCCCGCCACTTTTGGACTGATGTCTGTCTGATTATTTGCTAAAGTTCAGGTCGCTGTGGCCCCGTAAGAGGCATATCGGTCACCTCCACAGGACTTAATTTACCCAAACGGGGGCAAATTGACGGCGGCGGTTGGTTTTTTATGTGAAGAAAATACGAAAACTGCAACGACAATCAGGTAAATCGCTGCACCTAGGACAAATAAAAATTTCGTACATCTTTTCATCAATTGCTGCTACTGCGTTGGCTGAATCACTAAAAATAATTGTTCGGAATCTCGCGCTACCTTTAGCAGTAATTGCTTAGGTTTTTTCTCTGCAATATTCATTAATTCGTTTACTGTGGGAGTTGCTTGATTGTTAGCGCTCAAAATAATATCCCCCGGTTGTAAACCAGATAATGCGCCGTCACTGTGATCATCGATGCTGGTGACCAAAACACCGCTTAAAAATGTACTATCTAGTTCGAGATCACTAAATTTCTGTAACCGCATTCCTCCCAAAAATGGAACTTTACGTTCCAGAAGCACATCTTTAGGATCACCTACTGTAGCTGTTAATTTTTCGGTTTTGTGGTTGCGCAGTACGGTTAAATGGATGGTCGTTCCAGGTCGTACTAATCCGAGCATGTTGTGTAATTGTTCAGAAGTATGGATAGGACTCTGGTTGACGCATTCAATGATGTCTTGTACTTGAAGACCGGCTTTTTCCGCGGAACTACCAACGACCTTAGTCACTAAAGCGCCCTCGCTGTGTTTTAAATTGAGGGCATCAGCCAGTTCAGGAGTGATATTTTGGGCAGTCACTCCGAGCATACCTCGCTCTACTTTTCCATATTTAATTAATTGTTCGGCGACGCTTTTGACCATATTGCTAGGGATGGAAA
>NZ_NIQB01000032.1:0-1240 GCF_018687865.1 Coxiella-like endosymbiont of Rhipicephalus sanguineus
TTATTAAAAAATTATACACCTAATAGATAAAGCTATTCAGCGAAACGAACCGAATGCAATGGTTTTTCGCGCTCTAATATACGAATCGGGGTATGAAGTTAATAATCAGTCTAATTACACTGCAGCTATTCACTTGTTTTAAAGGGCCAGCCAGTTGGATTCCCTAGATGCTGATAATTCAGCGAGCGAGAATGTATTATCAGGGGCATGGAACTCCAGACGACGGATAGCCTGACATCATGAATGCCATCATTTTTTACGAACGACTCTACTCGCCTTAGACAACTCAACAGATAATATCGAGAATGCTCTGGTAGCTTTTACGGTAATATTTAGAGAGAATTTTACTGGTGACATAGCACTGCGTTTACTCGATAGTCTGTGGGATCAACTAATCAGGGATATTTCTTTATCTTGGAGTACTTTTAAAATTCTTATAAAAAAATTTCCAGAAGCACTTATTTAAAATCAAAAGCAAAACAGATATTGATCTTCTGGAACGTATAACTACACCGAGACACCCTATCTCAAATTTATTGGATAAATTTAATCAAGCGAAAGTGGCTTTAAAAGAAATTAAAAAGAAATTGCTAAGTATATTATGAATTTAAAAGCCTTCCGGATATTTCTCTTAGACACGCACCAAAAGAACTCTAGCTTATAAAAGTTTTTGATGCCAAAAATTTTAATCTCCATGAGCTATCTCCTCTTATTTCAAGTTATCTTTTTCAGACAGAAACCGCTAAAAAACCAACCCAAAGAAAAAAGCAGGAAGATAAAAAATCTTCACCGCCACTAACAAGGCTCACCCAAAAGAAATAATTTATCCACCAGCAGAAACAATGTGTTACTTCTTAGGTTCAGACTTTTTTTTAGGTTCAGACTTTTTAATAATTTCGATTCTATTTAAAATGGAAATTATTTAAAATGGAAATTAAAGATTTTTTATTTTCACAATTGAATTTAATTTTGATATTCTAAATATAAAATTCTATTGTACGAACGGATAATGAAAGTGGTTCAGCAATTGATTCATAACGCTGTCTTCCTACTAAATAAGGTAGGAATCTCAAATTCTCGTGAGGTTAAATAAACTTCAGGATCCGTTTCCTCCAAATAATATTGTTCCAAATAATATAATTTTTGAATCAAAGACCTTCAGTGAGTCTTTTTTTTATTTTATTTTTTAGTAGAAGGTTAGTTAGATAGAAGGTCACTCAAAGAAGTTTCTTTTTTGGTT
>NZ_NIQB01000033.1:0-3236 GCF_018687865.1 Coxiella-like endosymbiont of Rhipicephalus sanguineus
GAATATAACACCTAACGATTGGTTGTTTTTTTATTTATCTGTTCTGATCCTTCTCCTTTCGAGACTTTGTTTAGTCGTCAACGACTTTACTCACCACTATATAATGGTTCCCTATTTTTCAATTCTTCTCAAAAAGGATTTATTCATTATTACAGTCTTTCTTTAAGACATTGGGTATGATTTTCTCTGTACTTATAATTATGCTGTTTGCTGATAGTGCTTAACTACACCCTTTCTTTTACAAGATCATCTATTTTACCACTTAGATAACCTACTCCATTTTCATTTGGTCGACTTTCTTCAAAAAATTCATTGTAAGCAAGCTCTAGCACAATTTCTCAGGATTATTTATGCAAGCTTGTTTTTAGCAATAAAAATTGTCCCCTTATTGATCACCGCTCTTAAATGAAGCCACTCAAGTATATAAATAAATATTTAATTTTCTAATTTCTTGTTTGTTAGGTTTTTCTATCTACTATTTCTGGGCTTCAACCGATCCGTCCAGCATTATTCATTCCGTTCCCTTTATAAAAGCCCAACGTTATTTAATAACACAGTTTGAGGCCATTCATCATTATCAAGCTTTCTTTCCATGAAGCGATTAATAAGCTTCCCTTCTTTTTAATACAATCCGGGCAATTCTAATAGCTTATGCCTGTATTCGGCCACGTAAGATAATTTTTTATCCTATAGCTTTATTTAGTCTCACGGTCCTAGACATTGGCCTCTGGGTGGCATTTCTTAATTGATATTTTAGGCGGAACACTCATTAGTCTTTTATCGATTCTCATTACCAATTTTTTAATGAGGTTACCTAAGGGAGTCCTAAAAAGAACTGAGAAAATCAGATTAAGCAAGATTATCGTGTGTTGAAAGTTGCTCATTATTTTTATAACGTGCAAATCCACGAGTGGAGCTATTAATCATCAATAACAATTGATTAATCTCTGGAGTTTCCACGGCTAATTTTTCAAGCTCAATTCGGATATCTTCTAATTTAAGATTAGTACGATAAATTAGCCGATATGCCAATTTCAACGACTGCATCGTCTTAGAATTAAAACCATGGCGCCTCAACCCGACTGAATTCAACGCTGTGGGAATACCAGGATTTCCAGTAACAAGCATGTAAGGCAAAATATCTTGATAAACCTTTGCCGCACGTCCTAGAAAACAATAAGCACCAATCCGACAAAACTGGTGAACCCCCGAAAAAGCACCTAAATTTGCATGATCGCCTACTTCAACATGCCCTGCAATTGAAGCAGTATTAGCAAAAATAACATGACTTCTCACTCGACAGTCATGGGCCACATGAGAATAGGCCATCAAATAATTATTATGACCGATAGAGGTCACACCATGGCCTTCGTAGGTCCCGCGATTAATAGTCACAAATTCACGAATGATGTTGCTATTTCCAATCTCTAGCCGAGTTTCTTGACCTTTATACCTGATGTGTTGAGGATCAGAACCAATAGAGGCATATGGATAAATTTTATTATTTTTTCCTATCACAGTATTTTTTCCAATCATGACATGAACATCGATTTGGGTATCATCCCCAATTACGGCATTTTCACCAATGAAAGTCCAGGGACCAACAGTTACATCGGAACCAATTTTTGCGCTAGGATGAATAAGTGCTCGTTCGTCAACCACTCTTTTTGTCTCTTATTGTGATAAATTTGGCTTTACAGGCAAGCTGTCCTTCAACCTTTGCCTCTCCCTCAAATTTCCACAAACGTCCCGATTTAAGTACTTTGACTTCTAAAACTAATTGGTCACCCGGTTCGACGACGCGCTTAAATCGTGCATTATCCACACCAGCAAAAAAATAAATATCCTCATGGTATTCAGATAAATTAAGGGATTTAACAATTAAAATCCCCGCTGCTTGTGCTAAAGACTCAATAATCAAAACGCCTGGCATTACTGGACGAACAGGAAAATGTCCGATAAAGAAAGGTTCATTAGCCGTGATATTTTTAATTGCCACTAAGGACTTGTGTTTTTCCATCGCTATCACCCGGTCAACCAACAAAAAGGGATATCGATGGGGGATATATTTTTTAATCTCGCTGGTTTCCATCACGCTCATCGTACAACCTCTCTAATCGTTTTAATCGTTTTGCGAGTTCCTCGAGTTGCCAAAACCTAATGACACTTTTGTGCCATTCACGACTGGGTTGCATTCCTGTCCCTGACGAATATACTCCGGGCTTAGTAATTGATTTTTGGATCATGCCCATACCCGTAATAACGACGTTGTCACAAATATCGATATGGCCATTAAGACCTGCACCCGCACCAATCATGCAATGGCGTCCAATAGTGGTGCTTCCAGCGATACCAGCACAGCCAGCAATCGCTGTATGATCGCCTATGCGAACGTTATGGCCAATCATAATTAAATTATCCAATTTAACGCCATTTCCGATTACCGTATCTTCAAGTGCTCCTCGATCAATTGTGGTGTTAGCTCCAATTTCTACATCGTCTCCAATGACCACTCGTCCCACTTGAGGAATCTTAATCCATCGACGTTGTTCATCTTGAGCTAAACCAAATCCATCTGCACCAATAACGACACCACTGTGAAGAATATTTCGATCACCCATAATGGTGTGATGGTATAAAGTTACCTCATTATACAAACAACAATCTGCGCCCAGTTGACTGCCGCGGCCAATACTCGTTCCTGCTCCGATAATGGTTCGAGAACCAATCACCACTTCATTTTCTATGACAGCATAAGCTTCAACGTGCACAGTCGGATCGATTTGACAATTCTCTCCGATAACAGCAGTGGGATGAATACCTGGCTTTGATCTCACTTCAGGTCGCAATAAAGCTAATAGTTTGATAAATCCCAGCTTAGGGTTCGGCATAATAAGGGCGTTTATAGGACAGTTTTTTGCTAACTTTTTATCTAATAATAATGCCGAAGCTTTTGTTTGTGTTAAATATTTTTGATACTTGCGATCTACAAGGAAACTTATTTCTCCAGGCTGAGCGTTGACAATTGAAGCGATATTATGAATTTTGCAATCACCATGGCCCTTCACCGTGGCACCGATGGCGTTTGCTAATTCATTGAGTGTATAAGTTATTTCAAATTTGATCACAAAATTAAAGGCTATTTCAATTCGGAAATCACGTCTGAGGTGATATCTTTACTATCTCTTGCATAAAGTACAGTGTCCTTTGGTAAAACCAAATCCACTTTTTCTTTT
>NZ_NIQB01000034.1:0-626 GCF_018687865.1 Coxiella-like endosymbiont of Rhipicephalus sanguineus
CGATATTTCCGGCAGAGGGTGTGACAATCGCTGTATTGATACCCACTAACCGACCTTGTAAATCAATTAACGCACCTCCTGAGTTGCCGGGATTGATGGAGGCATCCGTTTGGATAAAACTTTGAAAGTTATCAATACGAGGTTCTTGGCGGTCTAAAGCACTGACGACACCAGAAGTCACCGTTTGAGTTAACCCAAAGGGGCTACCGATAGCTACCACGAAATCCCCTACTTTCAGTTGGTTGGAATTGCCAAAGGGAAGTTGGGTTAAATGTTTTGCTTTAATTTGAATCACAGCAAGATCAAATCCTTCGTCTTTTCCGATTATTTTAGCTCGATAGCGACGGCCGTCTTTAAGAGTTATTAACATAATTTTTTGGTCTTTTATCACGTGAGCATTGGTAACAATGTAACCTTTTCGGGCATCGATAATGACGCCTGAGCTAACGCCTAGAACTTTTGTAGGAGTTAAATCTTGCTCAGTTTCCGGTTGGAATGGGTTAACTGGTTTTGGAATGAGTTTTTCCACAGCGATATTAACGAGGCTGGGAGTAGCTTTACTCAACATAGGCGCAAGACTGGACACTACTTTGCCATTGAAGTCGGGAGCTAAATGTGCATAACCA
>NZ_NIQB01000035.1:0-738 GCF_018687865.1 Coxiella-like endosymbiont of Rhipicephalus sanguineus
AAATTTTTAACAGAAACACTGAAGAAATTGCCACAAGAAGGACGATAAGACCACAAATTAATGCAACGAGGGCGGTGCTCAAATGAATATTCAGATAAAGGTAAAGAGAAACAATGACAAATCCCAAGCCGAGCAGTACCAATATCCAAACGAGACACAAAAGAACAATGCCGATTATGAAAGGTTGTCATCATTTTTTTACGGGTCAATAAGCGACTTACTATACTGGCTAATAAACTAGCGCTAAAAGCATAACCTACTGTGGCTAAGGGTTTCTTTTTACATTTTGCTTCAACTGTATTCTAAAGTATGTTTGCTCCGAGCAATGAGGTTATCTTTCATCGCTTCAGCTTCGCTTTTACTGCATTCAGTTATCATTGCTAAAATTAGCGAATTCTTGTCTAAGATCTCCGTTTTTAGTTACTTTAGGCATGGCTATTCTCCTTTGTGATTCTAAAAGAAATATAGCAACGGTGAATGGGAATGCGGATGGAGGTTTAAAAATTCAAATTCTTATTCACTTTCAGTTCAAAGTTCTTTTATTTTGCTAATATTTTGCTAATACTAAAATCCCAAGCTTTTGTGGACATAAGGTTTTTTGGGGGAGATGACAAGTTTATTAGGATTTGTTGATACATCGACCAATACTGGGGCATCCTTAATTTCGAAAGCTTGTTTTACAGTATTTTCGAGCTAGTCATGACTTTCCACGTGGATACCTTTCGCCGCCCATTGTTT
>NZ_NIQB01000036.1:0-540 GCF_018687865.1 Coxiella-like endosymbiont of Rhipicephalus sanguineus
AAAAATCACGAGCGAATACAATATTTCGGGGCTTCCTGTTGTAGAAGGTGAGCAGCTTGTTGGAATTATTACCAATCGCGATATTCGTTTTGAATCGGATATGGAGCAAAAAGTTGCTAATTTAATGACTCCAAAAGAACGCCTCATTACCATCAAAGAAGGCGCTACACGCGAAGAAATTATTAATCTTTTCCGCCCACATCGTGTAGAAAAATTGCTAGTAATCAACGAACGCTTTGAATTGCGTGGATTAATTACTGTGAAAGATATTCTACGCTCACAACAAAATCCCAATGCTTGTAAAACTGCTTCGGGACAATTGCGAGTGGGTGCAGCCATCGGTACAGGAAACGAAACTCCGGATCGGGTAGCTGCTTTGGTAGCTGAAGACGTTGATATTTTGGTGGTGGATACCGCACATGGCCATTCAAAAGGAGTTATTGATCGAGTGAAATGGGTTAAGAAGCATTATCCGATGTGCCCGTGATTGCTGGTAATATAGCCACGGCTTCGGCAGCAAGAGCATTAACCGATGCAGGG
>NZ_NIQB01000037.1:0-707 GCF_018687865.1 Coxiella-like endosymbiont of Rhipicephalus sanguineus
CTTTGGTATCCTACGCTCTTTGGTATCCTACGCAGCTTAATCACACTTTTCCTCCCCTTCAAAATAAGCCCGCCGCCCTAATCTTCCAGGCACTCTCACGTGGCACCCTAAGGAACTGAGGGGCGTCGTTGCCCCCAAAAAAACTTTGCCTTTTTCCAGTGGGCCCGTCGTCCTCGGCATCATCGGCAATCAGGAACATTTAGAAGGTGCCGCCTTAGGCAATATCGTAAATATCGCCTCCCGATTATAAGTCCTTGACCACCTAACAAAGTAGTATTGTCTTCTTGCTTTGTGTATCATGCAGGCATGCAAGAAACGATACCAATTCCCGTTAAAACTATCGGACCAATTAAAATTATTGGTTCTGAAGTGAATACCGAAGTTGAGGTTCCTCTCGCTACTTTCGAAACTCCTATGTGGCCTTCGACCAATCGCGGAGCCAGCGTTACCCGAAAATCTGCTGGCCTCCAGTGCACGATATTCGATGACCGGATGACTCGTTCTATTTTATTAGAGGGCGAGGATGCACATTCGGTAATGCTCGTACTGAATGAACTCAACAAGAACGAAGCGATCGCACAAGTTGTTTCCAGTACCAGTCGTTTCTGCCGCAATGTAAGTTGGCACACCCAAGTAGTAGGTAACCTTTTGTTCCTACGTCTCGAAGCCACAACGGGCGACGCTTCTGGACATAATATGCTGACTAA
>NZ_NIQB01000038.1:0-35580 GCF_018687865.1 Coxiella-like endosymbiont of Rhipicephalus sanguineus
TTTAAAGCGACGAAAAATTTCTTCGCGTTCACTTTGATTCATGACATTTTCCTTTTTGCTTGAACGCGAGCCACGGCAGTTCGAATAGCCATTTGACGAGCTTCTAATGTTTGCTTAGATGTATTGGCTAATTTGGCCTCCTGATATTTGCGTTGTTGTTCAATTTTATCTCGCGCGAGCCTTTTTTGACGTTTTTCATAACGTGAGCGCCATTTGTGCGCTTGCTGTTTTTGTTCTTCAACGGTAATAATAGGGGGAAGTGTTTTTATTTCAATGCAATCCACAGGGCAAGCTGGGAGGCACCGCTCACAGCCTGTGCACACATCGGTAATTATTGTGTGCATAAGCTTTGAAGCACCGACAATTGCGTCGGTAGGGCAAGCTTGGATGCATTTGGTGCAGCCAATACATTCCTCTTCGCGAATGATGGCTATGGCCGGCGGCTTGGCTTTTTTCTCCATTTTCTCCCTATAGGGAGCAGGGTCCTGACCTAAGCAAGTGGCTATATTGATAAGTGTGTCGATTCCACCCGGTAAACAATGGTCTATTGTAGTTTCGTTATGCACAATTGCTGTGGCGTAAGGACGGCACGCCTTGTAGTTGCATAAACCGCATTGTGTTTGAGGCAATAAGTTATCTAGTTTATTAATTAATTCTTCTTTTGTGCTCATTGAGTTAATTGGGCAGTGGCATCAGGAGTTATTTTTTGCATTAAGGGTTTAAATGGATTGATGGAATAGTTAAGTAACGGTTCTTTTAAATTTGTGAAATTTAATTCATCACAATTGAGAAATATTTCTACCCTTTTGGCAGTGTCTGGTAAAATAGGTTTTAAATAAGTGGTGAGCACTTTAAATAAATTTAATCCTTGTGTACAGACGGCTTGAACGTGATTTTCTTGCCCCACTTGTTTTGCCAACGCCCATGGTTTTTCTCTATCGATATATTGGTTAGCCCGATCAGCGAGTGTCATAATTGTACGTACAGCTTTGTTATAATTTAAGGTTTCATAATATTCTGTAATGATTTTTTCGGCTTTTATAAAAGATTCATAGAGTGAGGATTCTGGTAGTTCATTAGCTAATTTACCTTCATGATTTTTAGTGACAAAACCGGCACATCGGCTGGCTAGGTTAACATATTTACCAATTAGATCCGCATTAACACGTTGGGTAAAATCCTCCAGATTAAAATCGATATCTTCCACTTGGGGTCCTAGCTTAGCAGCAAAATAATATCGTAAATATTCGGGGTTCAATCGTTCTAAATATTGACGAGCAGTGATGAATGTCCTCCGAGATTTTGACATTTTCTGACCATTAATAGTGAGATAACCGTGGACATGAATTCTTGTAGGCAAACGAAAATCTGAACCGGCGAGCATGGCTGGCCAAAAAAGAGCATGAAAATAAACGATATCTTTTCCTATGAAATGATAAAGTTCAGCTGAACTTTCTCTTTGCCAATAGAAATCAAAATTAATTTCGGAGCGTTGCTTAGTAAGGTTTTTTAAACTAGCCATGTAGCCAACGGGTGCATCTAACCATACATAAAAATATTTATCAGCTGAGCCGGGAATTTCAAAACCAAAATAAGGAGCATCGCGAGAAATATCCCAAGCTTTAAGGTCATTTGAAAACCATTCTTTTAATTTATTTGCCACTTGGGGTTGAAAATGACCCCCATTGATCCATTTTTTTAATAAATCGCTATACCGATTTAAAGAAAAAAAGAAATGTTTCGAGCGCTTTTGTATGGGTTTGGTACCCGATAAAGCGGAAACGGGATCAATTAATTCTGTGGGGCTATAAGTAGCACCGCACGATTCGCAAACATCGCCGTATTGATTGGGTGAGCCACAATTAGGACAGGTTCCGCGAATAAAACGGTCAGGGAGAAATATATTTTGTACTGAGTCATAGGCTTGTGAAATGGTTTCCGTGAAAATGTCGCCATTATTTTTTAATTGTTGATATATGAATTCTGATAATTTACGATTTTCAGGAGAATGAGTTGTATAAAAGTTATCAAAATCAATTAAAAAATCTGCAAAATCTTTGGCGTGTTCTTTATGCATATTAGCTACTAGAACTTCGGGAGAAATGCCTGTTTTTGCGCAGTAACCATAATAGCGGTCCCATGAGTATCTTCCCCACAAATATAAAGACAGGAGTTATCCATGAGGCGCTGGAAGCGCACCCAAATATCCGCCTGAATATACTCCATCATGTGTCCTAGATGGATAGGGCCGTTAGCATAGGGAAGAGCGGCAGTAACTAGAATGTGTCGTTTTTTTGTGTTCATGCATCAAACACTATACTCATTTTATCAGGGATTTTCATCTGGAAGTTGTTAGTTAGGCCTAGTGTGGTAATCTAGCATTTCCGCTTTGGAGAAGGCCCGTGTGAGAGGGAAGACCATCTATGATAAAATTTCCCTGCATGAAACAAGCCATCCGTGACAAATTAAAACAACGTTCTATTTCAGCGCATGCAGTGCAAGTGGGACAAAAAGGAATCCCTGCCATTAAAAATATCATTGCCATTGGTTCGGGAAAAGGGGGCGTTGGAAAGTCAACTACCGCCGCCAACCTTGCCTTAGCGCTTTGTAAAGCAGGGGTTGAAGTGGGTCTGTTGGACGCTGACATTCACGGACCCAATCAGCCTATTATGCTTGGGGTTAATGATAAGCTCCAAATGAGTCCTGACAAAAAATTTATTCCCATTCGCAGGCATAACATTCAGTCGATCTCAGTGGGCTATTTGATCGATGCGCAAACCCCTATGATATGGCTTGGACCGATGGTGAGCCAAGTCTTGCAGCAATTAGTCTATCAGACGCTTTGGGAAGATCTTGATTTTCTTATCCTGGATTTGCCTCCTGGCACTGGCGATATTCCCTTAACTTTAGCTAAAAAAGTCCCTTTAGCAGGAGCAGTCATCGTTACCACCCCTCAAGATGTAGCTTTAGCCGATGCAAGCAAAGCCCTCGCAATGTTTAAAAAACTTGGTATTACGGTTTTAGGTGTCATTGAAAATATGGCTACTTATCGATGCCCTCATTGCAACCATGAAGAAGCGATTTTTGGTATAGGTGGTGGAAAAAGAATGGCTGAGGACAACGGTGTTCCTCTATTAGGACAAATACCTCTCAATATCGCTATTCGTAAAAATGCAGATGGGGGAATGCCTATAATGGTTGCAGATCCAGAGAGCTTCTTAGCAGAAATTTATCAGGATATTGCATTTGCGTTGGTGGAACAATTGTCGTTACAACCCATTAATTATAGATTAAAATTTCCCAATATCGTCGTGGAGGGAACGAAATAATGCCAATTAAGTCAGATAAATGGATTCGCCGTATGGTGGAAACGTATGGAATGATTAATCCCTTTGAACCGAACCAAGTCCGACAAACACCATCTGGAAAAATTGTGTCTTATGGAACTTCGAGTTACGGTTATGACGTTCGTTGCGCGGACGAATTTAAAATTTTTACCAACATTAATGCTTCCATTGTCGATCCAAAAAATTTTGATCGAAATGGCTTTGTAGATTTGAAAGCGGATGTTTGTATTATTCCCGCTAACTCTTTCGCTTTAGCTCGCACAGTGGAATATTTTAAAATTCCTCGGAATGTATTGACAATTTGTTTAGGAAAATCCACTTATGCGCGGTGTGGAATTATCGTCAACGTCACGCCCTTAGAACCGGAATGGGAAGGGTATGTTACTTTGGAGTTTTCTAATACCACCAATTTGGCTGCTAAAATCTATGCTCATGAAGGAGTCGCGCAAATGTTGTTTTTAGAGTCCGATGAAGTCTGCGAAGTTTCTTATAAAGATCGAGGAGGGAAATATCAGGGTCAGCGAGGAGTAACTCTCCCGATAGCTTAAAATTTAGCGCGTTGAATTCTGGATAATAATCCAAAAAGAGAGCTTCTTATGCGATATTTTAATTTCCCGAAGTTGTTGAGATGGGTATTGTATTAGCCTTTCTTCTCCAAGTACCTACTTCGGCGTGGGCTTGCTTGCTAGCAGGTAATGAGATGAATTATCAGATGTTAACGACATCCTAGTTTCTAGTTAGGATCACTTTTGGTAAAATGATTTCCCGTTTTTAGTAAAAAAACGGGTGGGTCGCATGACACAATACATTTTTATTACCGGCGGAGTAGTTTCTTCCTTAGGAAAGGGTATTACTTCTGCATCCCTAGGCGCGATTCTTGAAGCCCAAGGCCTCAAGGTGACTCTTCTTAAACTCGATCCTTATATTAATGTCGATCCTGGAACCATGAGTCCGTTCCAGCATGGTGAAGTATTTGTAACAGAAGACGGAGCAGAAACCGATTTAGACTTAGGACATTATGAACGCTTTGTTAATGCGACCATGACGCGAAAAAATAATTTTACGACGGGTCAGGTTTATGCCGATGTCATTCGAAAAGAAAGGCGAGGCGATTACTTGGGTAGAACGATTCAAGTGATCCCCCATATTACCGATGAAATTAAAGAAAAAATTCGTGAAGGCGCTGGCGAAGTGGATGTCGCTTTGGTGGAAATTGGGGGAACTGTTGGTGATATCGAATCATTACCTTTTCTAGAAGCCATTCGTCAAATGCGCATTGAATTGGGAGAAGAACACACCTTATTTATTCATTTAACCTTAGTACCCTATGTTGCTGTTGCAGGAGAGATTAAAACTAAACCCACCCAGCATTCAGTGAAAGAGTTGCGTTCCATTGGTATTCAGCCTGATATTTTAGTCTGCCGTTCCGAAAGATCTTTGCCCGAAGCGGAGCGGGCAAAGATTGCCTTGTTTACCAACGTGGCTGTCCCGAATGTTATTTCTTTATCGGATGTGGAATCCATTTATGAAATTCCTTTAATTTTGCGTGATCAAGGATTGGGATATCGGATTTGTGAAAAATTAAAAATTGAAGCCACCCCTGCTGATTTGGATGATTGGAAAAACGTAATAGCGGCGCAAAAAAATCCCCTTCATGCAGTGACTATTGCGATGGTGGGGAAATATGTGGATCTTTCGGATTCTTACAAATCGTTGAGTGAAGCGCTGATTCATGCTGGTATTCATTCCAACACGCGAGTTAATATTGAATATATTGACTCTGAAGCGATTGAATTGCATGGAGTTGATTTATTAAAAAATACAGATGCTATTTTAGTGCCGGGCGGATTTGGCTCGAGAGGCATTGAGGGAAAGATTTTAGCGGCACGTTATGCGAGAGAAAATAATATCCCTTATTTGGGAATTTGTTTGGGAATGCAAGTAGCAGTAATTGAATTTGCTCGTCATAAGGCGGCAATGAAAAATGCTAACAGCACGGAATTCGATTCCGAGTCCCCCTATCTAGTTGTAGCACTAGTGAGTGAATGGTTAGCGAAAAATGGAATGGAAAAACGGAAACGTGGAGGAGATTTGGGTGGAACAATGCGATTGGGTGGCAATCCTGCCAACTCAAATCTCAAACCCTAGCCCGACAACTTTATGGCAAGGATATTATTACGGAACGGCATCGCCACCGCTATGAAATTAATAATGATTGGATTGGTGAGTTGGAAAAAAGAGGATTGGTTATATCGGGACGTTCGATTGATAATCGTCTCGTAGAGATGATTGAGCTGTCCGATCACCCATGGTTTGTAGGCTGTCAATTCCATCCGGAGTTCACTTCCACTCCGCGTCAAGGTCATCCACTTTTTATTGGCTTTATTAAAGCTGCATTGACAAGACAGGAAAGAAAAGAATCGATATCCAGAATGCCTCTAGATGAAACGGGAATAAAATAAATTTTTGTGCGAATCGAAATCGAAACGCAGGCACCTCTTAACTTTTTTATGGAGAGACAAATTATCTCTACTAAGGCCCTAAAGCTTAGCCAGAACCAGGCTGATGACTAAGGACTTTACTTGTTATTTCTTGCTAATTTCTTTAGAGTGTAGTCATGAAAATCGCTAATTTTGAAGTAGGTTTAGATAAGCATTTATTTTTAATTGCGGGGCCTTGCGTGATTGAAAGCGAGCAGCTTGTCTTGGACGTGGCAGGTGAGCTTAATTTAATTACCCAGAAACTTGGGATACCTTTTATTTTTAAGACTTCGTTTGATAAAGCGAATCGTTCATCTCATTTGAGTTATCGGGGTCTTGGCATTGAAAAAGGATTAGCCATACTCGAAAAAGTTAAAAAAACAATTAATGTCCCGATTTTAACAGATGTTCATGAAGATACACCATTGAATGAAGTATCCGCTGTCGTGGATGTATTACAAACTCCAGCTTTTTTATGCCGACAAAGTAATTTTATTCGCAATGTTGCAGCCTGCGGCAAACCCGTTAACATCAAAAAGGGCAATTTCTAGCACCCTGGGATATGAAACAGGTGGTGGCTAAAGCATGGACGACAGGGAATAAAAAGATTATGGTTTGCGAGCGGGGTTACTCTTTTGGTTATAATAATTTAATTTCTGATATGCGGGCTTTGGTTATCATGCGCGAGACTAGTTGTCCTGTAGTGTTTGATGCCACGCATTCCGTTCAATTACCGGGGGGACAAGGAGTGAGCTCCGGAGGGCAGCGTGAATTTATTCCTGTTTTAGTGCGTGCAGCAGTTGGCACCGGAATTGCTGGAATTTTTATGGAAACTCATCCGAATCCTGATCAGGCATTAAGTGATGGACCTAATTCGTGGCCGTTGGCGAAGATGCAGCCTTTGTTAGAAACATTAAAAGCTATTGATGAAGTTGTTAAAAAATCAGCATTTATAGAAAATACTCTATCTACTCCAAATTCTGAAAAGGTTTAAGACTCAGAAAAAATTGGGTATTAAATAAAGATGTAAAATACAAAATGTACCCAATTGAACATTTAATGCTATAGTAATAACCATGACAACTACCATTACTGACATTGATGCTCGTGAAATTTTAGACTCCCGGGGCAATCCTACCATTGCGGTGGAAGTTACGTTATCTTCATATGCGCGAGGTTTTGCCTCTGTGCCTTCTGGAGCTTCGACCAGTGAGCATGAAGCCATAGAATTGCGTGATAATGATCCTGACCGTTATGGAGGGAAGGGTGTTTTGCAAGCAGTGGAAAATGTAAATGGTCCTATTCGAGATGCTTTGTTAGGTCAAGATCCTGGCTCGCAGGAAGATATCGATCGCATCATGATTGAATTGGATGGAAGTAAAAATAAAGCCAACTTAGGTGCTAACGCGATTTTAGGTGTTTCATTAGCAATAGCTTACGCCGCCGCCAACGACGCTAATTTACCGTTGTACCGCTATTTAGGGGGCGACGGTCCTTTTAGTATGCCTGTTCCCATGATGAATATTATAAATGGTGGGGTTCACGCGAATAATAATTTGGATTTTCAGGAATTTATGATTGTTCCTCTAGGGGCTTCGACTTTTTCCGAGGCTTTACGTTATGGGACTGAAGTTTTTCATGCGTTAAAGCGCCGTTTGATATCACGGGGGTTAATGACGGCAGTAGGTGATGAGGGCGGCTTTGCGCCAGATTTATCGCACACCGAGGCAGCATTTGAATTAATTTTAGAAGCTATTGAAGATGCTCATTATATTCCGGGAAAAGATATTTATTTAGCTCTCGATGCAGCAAGCTCAGAACTCTATCAAGAAGGTTATTATCTTTTTGAAAATAATAAACTCACCGGTGAAGTGCTAATCAATCGATATATAGAATGGACTAAAAAATATCCTCTTATTTCAATTGAGGATGGACTCTCAGAAAATGATTGGAGGGGATGGGAATTATTAACTAAACGCTTCGGAAAAAAAGTGCAATTGGTGGGGGATGATATTTTTGTCACAAACTCGAAAATTCTCGAAGAAGGTATTGAAAATGGCATAGGAAATGCCGTTTTAATTAAACTTAATCAAATCGGAACCTTAACAGAAACGTTAGCTACAGTGGGTTTAGCTAAGAGTGCTGATTATGGCGTTATTATTTCTCATCGTTCCGGGGAAACCGAAGATACTACAATTGCTGATTTAGCAGTGGCAACTACTGCAGGGCAAATAAAAACAGGTTCTTTGTGTCGATCCGACCGGGTAGCAAAATATAATCGTCTTCTACAAATTGAGCGCGAACTCGGTGAACAAGCGCCCTATAGCGGCAGGGAAGGATTTCCTTTTTAAGAGAAAACGAGGTTAAAAATGCGAGCGATTGTTTTAATTCTCGTTGCTTTGTTCTTTTTATTACAGTACCAATTATGGTTTGCAGCAGGTGGTATTTTATCGACCTATCGCCTTCATGAGAATCTTAATTATCAAATGGCCGCGAACAAAAAATTAGCAGAGCGTAATGCAGTATTAATGGCTGATATTTTTGATTTAAAACACGGTAATCAAGCTATAGAAGAACATGCTCGGAATGATTTAGGAATGATTAAAAAAGGCGAAGTGTTTTATCAAATTGCTAATCCTTAATCCTTCTCAGCAGTTCTAAAAATTTCCTATGCAGGTCCAGCTTATTCATCAAAAAATAGAATATTCGTAGTTTACGAAGATATTAGTAACGCTTGGTTTTTAATCCAATCTCGACAAATGTAGAAAATCTTTTCTTTATCGTCAAATTAGATGCAAAATGTTAAGCTTCCTCGATGAAAAATACCTCAGATAAAAAAATGCACTTATTGCTTTCAAACGATGATGGTGTTTATGCCAAAGGACTATCAATTTTAGCTAAAACGTTAAAAGAGCTCGGTTGCGTGGACGTCGTAGCGCCAGACCGTAATCGCAGCGGTGCGAGCAATTCTTTAACTTTACATGCTCCTTTGCACATGAAAAATTTAGAAAATGGGATGATCAGTGTAGAAGGAACACCTACCGATTGTGTTCATTTAGCCATTACGGGAGTGCTTCCGGAAATGCCGGATATGGTGGTGGCCGGTATTAATGATGGGGCTAATTTAGGTGATGACGTTTGGTATTCCGGTACCGTTGCTGCTGCGATGGAAGGGCGGTTTTTAGGTTTGCCCGCACTGGCTGTTTCATTAGCGGGTGAACAATTTCGTTATCATGAAACGGCAGCCAAGGTGGCTCGCCAATTAATTAATCATATTGTAAAGGATCCCTTGCCTCCGAGTACGATATTAAATATCAACGTACCGGATCTGCCCTACCATGAACTAAAAGGTTTTGAAATTACTCGGTTAGGCACTCGACATCGGGCTGAGCCGATCATTCGACAAATCGATCCTCGTGGACATCCTATCTATTGGGTAGGAGCGGCAGGAGCTGAACAGGATGCGGGACCGGGAACTGATTTTTTTGCCATCAACAATCAATGTGTTTCAATCACCCCCTTGCGGGTAGACCTTACTTATTATGAAGCTTTTGATCAATTAGCCAATTGGGTGAAACGGCTTGAAAAATAAAGGAGTCAAATTAGGGTTAATGGTTATACTCTTGCTATTAATAGTAGTAGGCTGTATGAAAAGTACGGACCTAGCCCCAGTCGTAAACGTTTGGTTGCAGCCCGATGCAAAATTAAGTTTTTATCGAGTTAAATCCGGCGACACCATTTATTCCATTGCATGGGCATTCGGTTTAGATTACCGGGCATTAGCTGCCGTAAATAATTTGAATCCTCTCTATTCGATTCGGCCAGGTGAAGTTTTACGGATGACAATCATTCCTCGTGGAAAAAAAATTATCCCTCCAACGAGATTGGCTGCACAGACGTTGTTTTCGAGAACTCCGTTAAAATACTGGCAACCACCCCATATCGCACGGCCCGTTTTCAGTTGGCATTGGCCTGCACAAGGCCGAATTATCGGACGTTATTCCGTACGAATTATAGGAAATCAAGGCATTGATATTGCAGGGCAATATGGAGAACCTGTTCGTGCAGCCGCTGACGGGATTGTCGTTTATAGTGGTGCAGGAGTGCGAGGTTATGGTAATCTTATAATTGTAAAGCACAATGAGAGTTATCTCAGCGCTTATGCATTCAACAAACGGATCCTCGTCAAGGAAGGTAGAAGGGTTCGTCCTGGGCAGAAGATCGCTGAAATGGGGCATACTGACGCAGGATGTGTCATGCTTCATTTTGAGATTCGTCGTGACGGCAAACCAGTGAATCCACTCCGATACTTGTCGTGGAATGAAATAATACCGAAATTTCATTGAACGTGTCAGTGATGGCATGGTTGGGGGTTTAAGGTTTAAGGATGACCGTGAAAACAAAAAATAAAACCGCAATAAAAAAACGACCGGCGCGCAATACGAAAAAAGTTGTGTAAGATCACAGTTTAATTTTTGCGAAACAAAAGAAAAAACGTTCAAGAAAAGAAGATATTCTTTTTAATAATGTTAAAGAAATTAAAGAAAAAACGCGAAAACATCGTGAGATCCGAAGTTTGGATCCTGTAGAAATTTATTTACGAGAATTGGGGTTTCAACCTATCTAAGTGCAAAAGAAGAATTAAAAATAGCACGACGCGTGCCATAAAGGCGACAAAGAAGCTCGTAAACAAATGATTGAGGGCAATTTGTGTTTGGTGGTTAAATCGTGCGGCGCAGCATTATGTTAATCGAGGATTGCCTTTTCTCGATTTAATCGAAGAAGGGAATTTAGGTTTAATGATCTGAGGATTTCGTTTTTCTACTTATGCCACTTAGTAAATTCATTAAACTATCGAAAGAGCTATTATGAATCAAAGTCGAACTATGCGGTTGCCTATTCACATCATTAAAGAACTAATATTTATTTACGCGCCGAAAAAAACTAACTCAAGAAATTGACCACGGAGCAACTCCAGAGGAAGTAGCTAATTTAGTCGATAAGCCGGTGGAAGATATTTGTTAGATTATGGATTTAGCGCCGAGTACAATGATCTACTGACATTCCCATTTCGGAATATGAACAGAAGTTGGTGGTTGATACTTTGACGGACGAGAATAACATTGATCCTGCTAAATTAATTCAAGATATCGATTTGCACGACCACATTGAACGTCGGTTAAATCAGTTGGATGAACGCCAACGTCAGGTTGTGATTCTTTGTTTTGGTTTGCGAGAAAATGAAAAAGACACCTTAGAGGTAAGTAGGTAGAGCCAGTGGGTTTGACACGCGTGAGCGCGTTCGTCAAATTCAAATAGACGTCCTAGAACAGCTGAGACATATTCTAGAAATTGAGGGCGTAACGGGCGAAGAAGTAAAAGATTAAAATTTTTTCTGTCGTTTTTGCAGTTCCGAAATAGATTAGGCTTTGGCGCTTGCGTAAGAGATATCCATGTGTAATTGCCGGCTGATTTGTGAAGTAATAAAAATACCCCGTAATGTTTGGCGAGATTCATTTTCGTCGCTAATAATAAGCGTATAATGCGTGCGTAAATTTTTTAACGTAACGATGATGTTGCCGACTTTTGCGTGTTCCAACATGTGCATATCAAATGCACAGATTTTATCAAGTGGTGTCATGACTATTTTTATGAGAATGTGAGAACGTTTAATCCGTCTTTCTTGGCTGATTTTAATGGGTAGTTCGCCTAAGAAATCTTCAGATCCGACAATGCCAATAATGTTGTCATTTTCATTTCGCACTAAAAGTAAATGAATACCATAGACTTTTATGGCATTCAAGGCATCATCGATGGGTTCCTGAGGACCGACTGTGCACGCGGTATTTGTGAAAAATCGGTCATTACGGCTAATGCGGGATCATCAAGATGTACTAACTCTGGTAATTTATACGAACGCAAGAAAGTTGTTTCAGGCGAGAACTTAATCGTTTTTAAAGATTCATAGCGTGGCATGAAAAGAGTCCTTAGTCCTTATTCTAAATTTTTAAATAATATATCAAGCAATACAGAGCTTAGCATCTACAGTGGCTAGTCCTCAAAAATCTCTACGATTGCGCGCTGATCGCGCAATAAAAGATGAAAACAATAGCTAAAAAGCGGCCTTTTAGCCAAACATTTCACTCAATTAGAATAAATGCTAAAATTGCCCAATTTCGAAAAGGACTAATGATGACGAAACCCGAAAAACCTCAAGCTTCTACACGGCGACATTATGAAATAACTCAGAAGGATTTGCCTCTTTCCTGTCCTATGCCCGAAGATCGTCTCTGGGACGCGCATCCTCGGGTTTACTTACCTATTGAGAGCGAGGGTCACTTTGTCTGCCCTTATTGCGAAGCAGAATATATTTTGAAAGATTTTAAAAAATTTAAGGAAAAAGCTGAAACGTAATTTATGAAAAATAATAGAAAAATTTTGATTATAGGAGCTGCCTGGGTAGGTGATATGGTTATGGCCCAAACGTTGTTTAAGCTACTTAAACAACGAACGCCTGAGTGCCAAATCGATGTTTTAGCGCCCGCGTGGACTAAACCGTTGTTGAATCGGATGCCTGAAGTTCAGGAGTCCTTAGATTCTCCTTTTGATCATGGGGAATTTCGCTTGATGGATCGTTATCGCCTCGGTTTAACTTTGCGCGAGCGTCGATATGACCAGGCTATCGTATTACCTAACTCCTATAAATCAGCGTTAGTTCCCTGGTTTGCAAAAGTGCCATGGCGTACCGGGTGGATGAGGGAAATGCGCTATGCTCTTTTAAACGATGTTCGATATTTAAACAAAAAACAGTTACCCTTAATGATTCAACGCTTTATTGCCTTGGGATTAGAGAAAGGTGAATCTTTACCGGATGAGCTTCCTCATCCTGAATTACAAATCTCAGAGTCGAATGTAAATACAACGCTTCATCGATTCTCTCTATCCGCCGACACTCCTATTCTTTCCTTGTGTCCGGGAGCCGAATTTGGGCCTTCTAAACAGTGGCCTGTTTCCTATTTTGCTGAAGTGGCGAATGTTAAATTAGCTGAAGGATGGCAGGTCTGGTTATTTGGTTCTGCGAAAGATAAATCGGTAACTGACTCAATTGTTTCTTTGGTGAGCCGTCCTATCGAAAATCTTGCTGGAGTCACTCAATTGAGTGAAGCCGTGGATTTATTGTCCTTAGCCTCTTTGGTGGTGACTAATGATTCTGGCCTCATGCACATCGCAGCAGCGCTTCAGCGGCCTCTTGTTGCGGTGTATGGTTCTACTTCGCCTGATTTTACTCCGCCGTTGTCCTCTCAGGCGAAGATTTTGAAATCGTCCCTATCATGCAGTCCCTGCTTTAAGCGTCATTGTCCCTATGGACACCATCGCTGCATGAAAGAATTAACGCCGAGACGTCTCTTGGAACTCGCGGATAATTATAACCATTTCTTTTTATTGAAAAATTTATAGGGTAACCAAGCGATTACTAACGTGAGCAAAATCGTAAATGGATATCCTAATCGCCAAGAGAGTTCGGGTATGTGAATTCATACCATAAATGCTAGTTAATATTGGTAGTAAGAGAATAACAATTGGTAGTAAGAGAATAACAGCCGCAATAGAAAATATTTTTATAATATTATTTTGTTCTATATTGACCATTCCCAAAGTAGCTTCCAATAAAAAATTAACCTTGTTAGTAAAGAAAAATAACGCAATCCGTGAGTGAATTAATGTCCTTAGTAAGGGGGTAGTTAATTCGGCTTTGAGTTGGGCATCGGGAGGCGGCTAAATATTTTTAATGGAAAAAAGAAATTAGTCGACTAAAAGTAATTAAACTTTCTTTGTACTTTTCTGCTTAGATCACTGCTGGCTCCGATATCCTGCAAATGATACTGAAAATCATGATTTCGGGAAATTTTTCTTTTTGTGAACTGAATATAATTTGCGAATAATTTTCTAAGCGATGAGAAATATTTTTCAAATATGTCGGCTAATCGGTCGATAGAGATATCCAACCATTCCAGTAGTAAATCTACTTCTCGAAATTTACTAGTAGATTTTTTAAATGAACGTGAAATAAATAGTGCAAATGAATGAGGTTAAACGTAACGAGTTGTTATTAAAATTGTTTTTAGTTAAGATCAGAGTAACTGCATCACTTTTGGGATATGCCGTGTCAGATTTAGATATGATATTTACTGTCGTATAGAGGGCATCGTTTTCTTTATAAAGACGACTCGATAATTCAATTTCTTACATTTCTTTTCACGTAGGAATTCCTTCCAATGCTGTCTTCGACTAGATTTTCCTCTTCCTCGGAAGGGTTTAAAAGATCAATCCAAATGGTTTCCGATAATAAATTTTTATTTTCAGCAGTTACGTGCTGAAGTGAAAATTTATTTCTTTCGGAGTAGACTTTGATCATCGGTTTTCCTTAAATTATGAAAATCCTCCAATGATTATAAAGAGTATTAACTTTGAAGTGTACTTTATAGAAGATGCTTTTTAGCATAAAGGGTATCATGCAAGAGGCTAGAATGTGCTCAATAAATATGCAGAACAGTAAACTTTAACAAGCCATTACAGAATTACCTGAAATTGAAACTTACCGCACAGGATTGGCCCCGCACCTCGAAGGCTTAACCATCCATTCTATTTCTATTTTCCGCCGCGACTTACGTTATCCTAGGGAACCCAAATTAAACAAATTATTGGGTGATCCTTAACCAAATTACTCGACGAGGTAAATATCTTTTGTTTCATGTGTCGAAAAACATTAATCAAGACAGCGTCTTGTTATGGCATCTTGGGATCTCCGGTTCACTACGGTTGTCTATGAAGAAAAAGTTTCTAAAACCCCATGATTATATTCAAATAGCGATAGGCTCTTACTATTTAATGTATGACGATCTTAATGTATGACAATCCGCGACGCTTTGGTTTTGTAAAGTGGGTAGAAGATTTTCCTACACATCCAACCTTGCGCCAGCTAGGTCTAGAGCCCTTGTCACGACCTTTTTCTGGAATTTATTTATATAGCGTTTTTAAAAAAACGAGTGAACTGTAAACATGCTATCATGGAGCAACACGTTGTAGCATGTGTTGGGAATATTTATGCGAATGAAGCATTGTTTGAAGCGGGCATAAATCCACCACAATTAACCCATCAACTTTCTTTGAATCAATGTGCTGCTTTAGTGCGTGCGATAAAAGCAGTTTTAAGGAAAGTAATTGCTGAGTGTGGAACTACGTTAAAAGATTTTTTAAATCCCGACGATAAACGGGGTCTTTTTAGACCGCGATTATTGATATATGGCCGGTCTGGGAAAACTTGCAGGAAATGTAATCGATCCATTCATTATAGATTATCTGCTTAGCCAACGACGTACCTATCAATGTCTGACGTGCCAGCGATACAAAACTATTCTTCGCCTTTGAGTAAAGGAGAGGGAAAAACCATCGTGAGCATCTTAATTAAATGATTCCATTTTTCTCGAGAAACTAATAGCTAGGAATAAAGCATACAAATGCAATTCTGTGGTGTCACTCAGCCAAGGGTTAGCAAAACAGCCCACGATCATACTGACTAATAAAATCTGAATTAAATAGCGATATTCATCGGAAAGAGAAAAGCTATATCGCCATTGTACTGCAAAATTTAATAATAAAAATGTAAGCCCAACGATTCCTAACTCAACAGCGGTATTTAAATAGCTGTTATAAGAGATTTGCATAATGCCAGTATCTTTGGTGAGTGAGGAAGGTAGCGTAGCATAAGCAGTATGAAAACTTCCGGTCCCATGGCCAATCCAGGCTTTTCTTTATAAAGAAGGTAGCCATTTTTCATCGACTGGAAACGAATTCCAATGGACGTTTTTACTTCACCATGTCGATAATGTTCGGTATTATGTGCAATAGCCAGAATGCGAGATTGAAATTCCGTAGAGAAATGATAAGCAAGGCTGGCCAAAAGGATGGTGAGAATGAAGCTCCCAGAAATCCCCGCCAACCAAAATGAATGATAGCCATGTATAAGAGAAGAGCTGCGAAAATAAAATATCCTGAACGTCCTTGGCTAATAAAAATAACATTAAAAATAGCAGCTAAAGCGAGCAAACCATAAATCCAAAGAAATCTAAATTTCTTTAGAAATCGATAAATGAAAATAAAGGCAGCGATAACCATTAAGAAATTTTGAATGATGTGGTCTTTAAAAACACTGCTTTCATCAAAACGAGAATGAAAAAGAAAGGCGGGATGACAGTAATATTTGATGTAGGAAAGTATTAAAGTAATCACCATTGCGGCTAAAAAAGCATTGAGGATATATGGTTGCCAACGAGTTTGAGAGAAAAAGTCAACTAAAAGAGCGGCACATAATAAAATCCCAGCTTTGGAGAGTTGTCGAAATATATCTTGATAAGGCGCAATCCAATAAAAAGAGCCTATAATATAGAGCAACATCCATGCGATCAAAAAAAATGCTACAGGATTTGCCCAGATGGTTCGTATCTTCGCTTGCCAAGAATTGCTGAATAAGCTTAAGATAGTCGCAAGAGGGAATAAAATACAGGTGAGGCTAGTCGAAATTGGAAGGAGCAGAGCCGAAGCGACGAGTAGTATTCCAGCACTTTTATCAATCCAAATTCCTTTAAAACTCATTGTTTCCTGCATGATGATCTCGGCAACGAGTTAAATTTACTGTTAGAATAGCCGCTAGTTTAACATAAGAATATTAAAAGATGCCACATGCGTGAACTCCATATCCTCGAACCTACCTTAGCTGACCAGACTGGGCATTGCCATGGCTATGTCCAGAGTTTGATTCATGCTAATGAAACCTTTAAATATGCATTGCATATTTGGCTCGATCGGCGTGGACGTGATTTATATTCAAATAAACGCTGTCAATTGCACCCTTATTTTTGGTATAGATTGCGAAAAATACAAAAGTTTTTTTGTTTGCGTTCATTGATTCAATCCAATAAAACTATTTTTATTCCAACCGCAGGTGGTATCGATTTAGTTTATTTGAATTCCATTTTGAAAAGCAGAAAATATCCAGGAAAAATATTTCTTCATTTTCACCAACTTAAAATCTCTGACGAAAAGATTAACTTACTCAAGAAAATAGCTCGATGCCATCCTGAATTTATTGTCATGGCACCAACGAAAGATTTGTTAAAGATTTTTGAAGAGAGTGGCTTTCATAATTGTGCACAAGTTTTTTGTCCAAGTTATGCTCCTTTATCGCAGCGTCGTACAGTTAATTTGTTTAGAAAAGTAATTTATGCCGGGGCAGCTAGAAGCGATAAAGGCTTTTCCGAAATGGTCTCTTTTTTGGAATATTTTTTTCTCAAAAAGAAAAAAATACCACTTTTGAAGTACAAGCTTCGCCGCCCTCTTCAGGACGATACGACGGCAAGAGTAAAACCGCGTTATTGAGACTTAAAAAATTGCCTTTGTCAAAATTAATTTTGCATGAATCCACACTGAGTCAAAAAGAATATCAGCAATTATTTATGGGAGGCATTTGTCTCTTAGTTTATGATTTGGAAAGTTATCGAAATAAATTCAGTGGCGTTGCTTTAGACGCTTTTTATGCGGGATGTCCCCTGATTACTATTAGAGGTACGTGGATGGGGGAAGTTACGCAACGGTTTCAGGCAGGGGTGGCCTTGACAGATAGCTCCCCTATGAGTATTTATGAAGCTTTGGTAAAAATCCGACAAAATTATACTCAATTTCATGAAAATGCCAAGCAGGCTGGCAAAATTCTTATTGAAGAGCACGACCCTAAAAATACTTTTAAAATTATTGAAAAAATGAGTGGCAGCAATGAGTAAATTATCCGTATATTATTGCTTATAATCAAATATCGAAAATTGAAGCAACGATTAAAAGCGTTTTATGGGGGGGGGGATGAAGTCCTTGTTGTAGATTCCTACAGTACTGATGGTACTAGCGAATTGGCAGAAAAATTAGGCGCACAAATTGTTCAACTTCACTTTAAGGGGTTTGGCGATTTTCGGAACCAAGCAATTGCTGTGTGCTAATACGAATAGATTTTCAGTTTAGATTCGGACGAGCGTTGTACGCTAGAAGTTCGTGATAAAATTTTTTCAATAATTAATTCTGATAAAGTTGTTCATATTTATAAGGTTCTACGCAAAAAATATTTTTGGATCGTTTAAATATGGTGGATAGTATCCAGATTATCGCCAACCACAATTATTTCGAAAAGGAAGTTTGAGTTATGTTAACGTACATCAAAATTATCAATGTCACAGTAAAAAAACCATTGGTTATTTAAAAAAATCGATCTTACAAATTCCATTTGAGAATTTATCTGAAATGATGAACAAAGCCAATCGTTATTCGACACTTGGCGTCGATCGACTTAAAAAGCGATATCCAGAATCATCGATGTCGTTAGCTCTCACTCATACTGTTTGGACCTTCATAAAAGTTTATTTTTTAAGAAGAGGTTTTTTAGATGGCTGGCCAGATTTTATCATCGCTATTGGCCATAGTTATGACGCATTTTATCGTTATGTCAAATTTTATGAGAAAGAAAAATTAAAAGAGATCCATAGCGTCGAGTAAACATCCTAAAGATAACCCTGCCTAGTTGTAAGCAAAAAATAGTATTTTTATTTTAGACAGCAGTAGATAAGTTTTTAAACAACGCATCGAGACGAACCACGCGAGCGTTGCGAAAATCACCAGAGCGAGTAAATGAAACGATCCATCGATCAATTATATTTAAATCTAAAGATGCTAGTAATCGCAGCTGATAAGTACTCATGTTCATAAGTATTGCTTTAACTTCGATAGCAATGTACTGATTTTTGGGTAGCTGAATAAGAAAGTCTATTTCTTCTTTTTCCTTGGATCGTACAAAATAAATTTGTGGAATTTGAGCACAGTTCGTGAAAAATTGTGTTATTTTCGTTAATGTCAAATTTTCTAGTAACCCACCGAAATAAGGACTTACTATAAAGAGGTTCTGCCTGCGTCCATACCTTGGAGGCGAACGGCTAGAGCAACATCTTAAAAATAGAGTTTAAGAGTTTTAATGAGCCTTTAATTTAAATTATTAAAATAAGGCTAAGGCGAAAACTACCACGTAAGATGGCATTTTCTTCTAATAAAGCTATCCATTGATTGCAACGTGGTGGCATCGACACCAACATTACCAACATTTTTAGCAATGTCAGAATAATTAATCAGTTGTCCTACTTGTCCGTCTATTAATTGTAGAGCTTTAGCGAACGCTGCTTTTTGCTCAATTCCCATTGTTGAAATAATATCTTTATTTAATAAAGGTCGTGATAAAATCGTTAAGGTAATTTATGGGGCTTATTTCTAGACTGGCATATAATTCAAGCCATCTTTCCTCGAATAAAAATAGAAGGAAATGAAAAGTGATGAGAAAAGTTTTTTAATTTGCTAATTTCATGAAGTGACAAAGTATTCAGAGTAAAATAATGGGCCCTTTCTGCCAGGAATTCCTGCACAGATCGATGGAATAAAGCTTGGTTAAACCTGTAATCCATAAATCGAAAGTGATTGGGGTATTTTGACGTGGGATAAACGCTGTTGTTCATCCATCCGTTTTTTTGGAAAAAAATTTCTGATGCTAACGTAGCTTTATCTAAGATCAAAGGGCCACAAAATTGATCGAAAAGAGTTCTGGATTGTTATTTGCGAATTGACCGTATTCCAATGTCATCGAAAAGAACTAGCTTATGAGTTCATATATGATCCAGTAGCGAAGTTTTTTGACTTGTCTCGAGCCTTGCAATATCTTTTTACAGGAAGGATGGATTTTTTTTAACCTCCTTCACCAAAAATGGTTAAAATCTCTGAATATCCACATATTGACTATATTTAGGATCTTACCCAAAATTGGTCAAGAAGATTAAAACCATCAAAGGACCAACCAAAAAGCTAAATCGAGAACTTCAGGTTTAGAGGATTGCCAAAAGCTTCTTGACCTCTCCCTTGCCGATTTCAACGATTCTGAGCATAATAACTGCTTCAAGAAAGGCAGAAATCCCATGACGGATAAAATTGACATCCCCCCTTATCAGAAGGCACATGTAGTGGTTTATGGGGATTTAATGCTAGATCGGTATTGGTATGGTTCTGCCCTGCGGATTTCTCCTGAAGCGCCAGTACCTGTAGTTAATGTCAATCATAGCGAAGCCCGCCCTGGAGGCGCGGCAAACGTAGCCTTAAATATAGCGGCACTAGGGACTTCAGTAGAGTTGCTGGGTTTGGTGGGGGAAGATGGTGAAGCAAAAGAATTGGAATCTTTGCTTCCTTCAGATTCAATTCAGTGTCTTTTCCACCGCATTCCTAACTATCACACAGTCACAAAATTACGGATCTTAGGCCCGAACCAACAGCTTTTACGGATGGATTTTGAAAAGTGTTTAGACGTTTACCAGGATGAACCCTTGGTGCGTCGTTATGTGGAGTCTCTTTCAGGCACCAATGCTGTAGTTTTATCGGACTATGCTAAAGGTGCATTGATAAATGCTTCCCTTTTAATAAAAAAAGCACGTGAAAAAGGGCTTCCTGTCTTAGTAGATCCAAAAGCTTCGGATTTCATTCGTTATGAAGGCGCTACGCTGTTAACTCCCAATTTAAAAGAATTTGAAGCAGTGGTGGGGCCTTGCAGAACAGAAGAAGAATTGAAGTCCAAGGCTCGAATCCTAATTCAAAATCATCATTTTGAAGCCATTCTTGTTACCCGCGGTAAACTTGGAATGATTTTGGTTGGAAAAATGAACTGACTGTCAGTCTGGTTGCTCATACTCGCGAAGTTTATGACGTTACTGGTGCCGGGGATACCGTTATTTCTGTAATGGCGGCTTCCCTTGCCGCTGGTTCTGATTTAATTTCTGCTGCTAAACTTGCTAATCTGGCTGCTGGTTTAGTGGTGCGAAAATTAGGTGCTGCGACAGTCACCGTCCCTGAGTTACGCTGGGCTTTGCATCAGATGACAAATTCACATGCGGGGATAATGTCAGAAGCGCAGTTGTTGCAAGCAGTGGCCGATGCGCGTGCTCATGGCGAAAGCATTGTTATGACAAACGGTTGCTTCGATATTTTACATGCGGGACATATCCATTACTTGGAAGCTGCTAAGACAATGGGCAATCGGTTAATCGTGGCGGTTAATGATGATTGCTCAGTGTCGCGTTTGAAAGGAACCGAACGTCCACTCAATTCATTGCACGCACGGATGGAAGTTTTGGCAGCCTTACGTGCTGTCGATTGGGTTATATCTTTTTCGGAAGACACCCCGGCCCGTTTAATTGCTGCGGTTTTACCTGATATTTTAGTGAAAGGCAATGATTATCAGCTGCACGAAATTGCCGGAGGAGACGCCGTTCTTAAAAACGGCGGTAAGGTATTGAGCATACCAATTAAAACGGGTTTTTCCACGTCTCAATTAATTGAGAAAGTCAGAGGAGTAACGACGTGATTATTGTAACCGGTGCTGCAGGATTTATTGGAAGTAATTTATTAAAAGGTCTCAATGCCCAGGGACAAACAGAAATTATTGCTATTGACGATTTAACTGATGGCAGAAAATTTCGAAATTTAGCGGTTTCAAAATATTATGATTATCTGGATTATGAAGATTTTTTAAATCGAATTATCGCTGATCAATCGTTCGGGCGACCTATCGAAGCAATTTTCCATGAGGGGGCTTGTTCGGTAACAACCGAGTGGGATGGTCGATATATGATGCGGAATAATTATGAATATTCCAAACACCTATTGCATTATTGCATGAAACGAAAAATCCCTTTGATTTATGCATCTAGTGCTGCTGTATATGGCGGTAAACAGCAGTTTAAAGAATCAAGCGATAGCGAAATGCCTTTAAACGTATACGGTTATTCAAAATGGGTCTTCGATCAATACTATTTGCAACAGTGCTCCCAAATTAACTCTCAAGTTGTTGGCCTTCGATATTTAAATGTATATGGGCCTCATGAACAACATAAAGGATCCATGGCCAGTGTGGCTTTTCATTTTATGAATCAATTACGTGAAACCGGGGTGGTTAAATTATTTGAAGGTTGGGATGGTTATTCCGATGGAGAACAGATGCGGGATTTTATCTCTGTAGAAGATGTGGCGAAAGTGAATTTATGGTTTTTGGTGAATCCAAACAAATCGGGTATTTTTAACGTCGGTACGGGCCAGGCACGCACTTTTAATGCTTTGGCAAAGATATTAATTCAATTAAATGGTGGAGGGAAAATCGAATATATCCCTTTCCCCAAAAAATTAAAAGGCGCGTATCAAAGTTTCACAGAAGCCGATATTACAAAATTGCGAGAAAGCGGTTATACCAATGAATTTTTCACTCTAGAAGAAGGCTTGCATCGTTATTTTAAATGGATGAATTCTACTTTGTATCCACAGCGAAAGAATGATTACAGCTCGGTGGATTGCTGTTAGCAAATTTTAGATAAGTGTAAGGACTATCAGCCGTAGTTGGCACATGGTACTTGTTTGAAGTGGAAAAATTGTCATTATTGGATAACCTTTTTCTACTGGGTTATGGCTAGATATTTGAACAGCTAAATTAGCAGAACCCGTCACACTTACAAATGTTGCTCCATTAATGTCGACGCCATTATTATTGATGTAACTTGCGATCACTTGCCTAGGTATAGGAAAATCTTTTAAATTGACCGATAAATTATCTGTCAAAGATGAAAGATGTAATTCTGCCGTCAGTGTTTGCGCAGTTAATTCCACTGCACTTACTGTTAAGAGTGTAAGAATAAATTTTTTCATTCGATATCTCCTTAAAAATTTGAAGTAAAGATTATAGGAATCTTTTCCAATTAATAATAGGTACCATATTTTTAAAGAGATAGGGCTAGAAAATTTAACAAATTACTTAGCTATCTGATTGATAGCTTTATTCATCAGTAGCCGTGTTATTTTTTGTTATCATCTCGGAATTTTTTGCCCCCTGTAAGGCCATTAACGAAAGTGTCGCTAATAATTGCTCGTTGTCCAGATGATTTCGTTGGAGTTGACTTTATATTTTAGCCAGAATTAATACTTACTCACGAGCGACAACCGCCGGAGAAGCAGTTTTCATTTCTTTGAAACAATCTAGATTATTGACACGTTCGTTAGCTACATAATTTTACACTTAAAGGACTTGCGTAGCCCTTAGGGAGATTGGGATCATCGGGTATTCCAACTTTTTCGCCTAAACTTTTTACGGAAACGCGTTCCCCCTCCCCCATTATCATATTTAAATTAGTGATCGCTAATGATTTAGTAGCAAGTAAAGACCAAATAGCCAATTGATTCTTTTGATAGACAGGATTATTAACAAAGTTAAAGCTTTGGCACGCTTTTTAGGGCTTAAAAATTAAACTATTAAATTTTGTTTTGAGATGGCTAAAATTAATTTTGTTTGTTAAAGATTCATATTGTTGTGCTAGATATTGAAGATAAATTTCTGCTGCTTGTTGTTGATCGGTGGAGTAAGCAGTTGCTGTAAAGAGAGAATTAAAAATTAAAATAATTATCATAAGTTAATTCGGGCTTTCCAACTCCGTAGTTGCTTTCCATTGAATCATTTGCGTCATATAAGTAAAGAATATCGCTAGCCGGAACTAGCCAGAATATTAGTAGTAAGATTAGGAATCAAATTCTTCTAATTTTTGATATCCGCTGCCATCTTGGGGTTGGTAAGTTGATTAGCATTTACTACTTGTTCAGGAAACTGAAGCATGATTTTTGAAATTTGATTTTGGGTAGCGAGTGCAGCGTTAATATGTTGTTGTTTCAGTGCATTATTTTTTCGGCTTGGCTTGTAAAGCAATTGCTAGATTTTTATAAAGCTGATATTTCATATTGTTAATGCTTTTTTTTGCTTTCAATTGCCAATGTCTGAATTTCAGTACCTATATTGCTTTATGGCAGCAATAACGCTGCCCATCGGATCGAGATCAGCCATTGCTGACGTGGAGCCAATCATTAAAGTTATAAATGAAGTGATGCCGATGAAATGAATTTTTTTTATAATTGAACCCTTCTATTTAAAACCACTGAATGTTAGATGATTTTTTTTCTGTTTACGGCGAAGGTGTTGAGTTAGTGTCAACTGATAAAGATATTGGATTATCGGTTGAATTAATTGCCGTAGGAGGTAGCGTGCCGCTTCCACCATCGCTACTCTACTTAGAGAAGAACTCTAATTAAAATTAGCAAAATAAGTGCTTAGTAAAGTACGCATAGCTAATAAAGCGCAGCATTGATCGCCTATATTCAAATCACTACAAGAATTAGCTATATACTGAACAGCTATTTAAAACAGAAGCGATATTACTCACCGCATTTTTGTTAGAGGCTGCTAAACTGTTAAATTGAGAATCGGAATAGCTGAGATAATTGGCACATTGGGAAAGAGGAACGCTATCTGCAAAACACAAGGAAGATGTCAATAACAGAGTAACAGTGATGGATAATAAATATTTTTTTAGGCTCATAATAAGCTACCCTCTTCTAAAGATTGCAATATCAATTCGAAAACATTTTAATTATTTCCAAATGAGGCAACCTCTGCACCTTTAAGGGATCAAACAATGAAAGAACTCTTCTCGTCGCTTTTTCTTTTGTTATTTTCTGATAGTGCTTGGGCCGACGATATTTACCGACTTTACTGATAACACGTCGATAAACAGTCACCATGATTTATCGATTTCCTATTTAAACCAAATCTTTGGCACTGTCGGGAATGTACTCTACGGAACAATAGGGCAGATGCTGGGTAAGTTATTTTATAAACTCAAAGAAGGAATTATTGTGGTAGCGGGATTGTGGTTGGCTTATACGGTTTTCACCATTGTATTACCAGTCATCCAAGATGGCTCTTTTATGGGTCCGAATAAAAATGTCGCTCTCGTATTTTTAAATCGCTTTTGGCTTTAGCTTATTAATTCCTAATCTAGCCACAGGTTATTCATTGCTCCAAGATGTGGTAATGAAAGTAGTGGTAGAAGGCGTAGGATTAGCGGATCAGACATGGGAGTTCAGACATGGGAGTATGGATTAAAGTACATTAACGAAGGTGGTGCCGTATGGCGCGACTCGAATCGAATGGTGTCGGAAATGATATCGTTAGTGAACTATTACAGCCACGAGCGTGCTTGGAACAGCAGAATCGAACAAGAGATGGGCCCAGGACAGAGCAAATATTTGCTAATGCTGTTTTGTATGTATTCTAGTATTGATAGCTAACCTAATGCACAATCGAGTAACAATATCGAACAAATAATACGGGGGTCGCAGTTAACGTTAATCCCCCTTATTCTATACGATGTGATTGAGGATGATTGAGGGGCAAGCAGTAAGTGAATTAGTGATGAGTTTAATGCCAGCTGAAAAATATTATTGTTCACAAAACTCATCCGCTAATTCTTGCTTAGGTTACTTACAATCCCGATAATGTGAGTGACGATAATGCGGAAACTTTTTGGGAAGTTTATGTAAGTTACGTCAATACCTTAGTGCCTTTGGTGCAGCTCAATACCAGAAACGCAACTTTGGCTAAAGATTTTATTGAAGAAGCATAAAACGAAGGATGATTAAGTGCCAGTCGTTATTATTGGGATTTATCTCAAGTACAGTCGCACTATGATAGTATTTCAAATATTGGCAACTATACACCGACGGTAGTTGATGCTAATAACCACTTTAGGGAATCCTGATAAATACTACCAAGAAGCTCGTAAAACGTTGTTGACTTATATTCAGCCTGTATTGAATAAATTAAAATAATATCGCCAACCCCAAAAATTCTGGAGATACGGGTTCAGCGCCTAATCCGAGCGCAGCGGGTTTCAGATCTGGTATGGGGTAATTGACGCCATCTTTGGTAGCGTAGTCTATGATATCGGTAATCTAATTTCCACTTTCTCTACTAGTAATGGTCATGTAGGGGTAGTAATGGTCATATAGGGACAGATCCTATACTCTTTCTGCATTCTGCATAGTGTCGAGATGCGTGCTATTAATGTAGCTGCCAATATTTGATTCTGGTTTCTGGTCAGCATTGCTGTTTCCCTCTTTGCGACGGGTGTTTGTACAGCTTCCTCCTATAATGCACAAACACATGTCAGCGCATTACTCAGTTAGGTAAAGTAGGTAAAGCCATTATTTATGGTTGTAGCAGGGAGAGATTGTGGAGCGGCTGGATTTGTACTGGCTTATTATGTTCCTTTATACCCCTATTTTCTTTATACCTTCTGAGTAATCGGTTGAATTATCATGGTGATTGAAGCTATGGTGGCAGCACCACTAATCTGTTTCGGATTAAAACACTCCGAAGGACACGATTTTCTGGGTGAAGCGAAACAGAGACGTTAATGATTCTATTGGGAGTCTTTTTGCGGTCAGTATTAATGGTAATTGGTCTCATTGCGGGAATGATTCTTTCGTATGTTTCTTTACGAATTATTGTTTATACTACTTTTTTGGGTTTAGCGAGTAATCTCTTTACAAGCTCTCTTTCCTCAGGTGCTGCGAGTGGAAGTATTCTCTGTACTGCCGGTACTTTGATTCGGAAATTGTAATGAGCCTGCTTGTATTTCCGCTTGTTCTCGTTATTTTCACTATGTTGGTTTATATGGTAACGACGCAGTGCTTCAGCTTAATTTTTGCGTTACTGGATAACATCTTGCGTTGGATCAGTTCGTCGCCTCAAACAAGTTCCGCCGGACAAATGGCGTATCAAATGCAAGGGTATGTTAGTGGATTTGGGCAAACGACGCGTTAAGGAATTAGTCAAGGAAGTCAAGCAGTTGAAAGTAATAGTTGAGCTGTGCTGCGGTAACAAAAGCAGGCTTAATTGAAACGTACGGAAAGCCCTAATAATTCTTCCAGTGATAATTTTTCCCAGGGAGGAGGCAACCAGTAATTAAACCTGCAGATCTACTTTTTTTTGTTCACTCGCTGCTCCGAGCGGGAAAGCGGAATTAAATAAAACTCTTCCCTTAAAAAGGGTGAGAGAATTGGTAAGGTAAAAAAATCATAACATAGCAATGACGCGCATTTCTTTTGGAGATTGACTCGCTGAGACTTCTTCAAGTAAAGGAGTCCTTTAGGTTCTTCTTTTCCTGTTACGAAAGCAATCAAACCAGGAACTGCTTCTCGAAGTAAGAACTGCTTCTCGAAGTAATTTGATTCGAAATATCAAGAGCCTTGAAGGCAGTAGCACCATAATCGCTCGGAGTGAAGGAAGCTGAAGTTAAGGAGTTCCTACCAGAAAAAGACCATGTAAAAAAAACTCGAACAGTACGAGGACGCTTTTTAAATAGGCACTATAAAAGTCCCGTGATCGGCTCTCTTTTCACCGACCTATCAGGTGGGCGGTGAATTTTATCAGCAACGTTGACAAAAAACTTCCTAAAAAGTTCTTGCTAACATTTCGCCGTTTTTCTGTTATTTTTTGTATCGATCTTAACCTACTGCTTCCAAAATTCAGCGTTTTAACACTTCTGTGAATTTTTTAACAAGATGGAAAAGTTATTCCCTCAAAAATAACTTTTTCTCCAGAAGCTTAAAAAAACCTTAAAGTTATATACACTTCGCTTACCGCTCTCAGAGGTGGGGTAGAGGACAGGATAGCGTAGAAGTCTGAAAGTCTGAGTTTCATAAATACGTTAATCCTGATGGAGTTTAATAAGGGCCACAGAGAGTAATAATAGAACAAGACTTAATAGCAAGATAAAAACGAAGAATAAAAACGCTATTAAAATCATATCCTTTTAAGCCAAATAAAGAAAAATTATCAATTGAGAAATCGATCGGTGGCACGATATTTTGTTCTATTATCTTGGGGTAAATAAGTTTGCATTAATGAATCAAATGCGTAATCGGGAGTTACGATTAAAAGAAATAAAACTAAACCCATCATTGCAATAAGGATAGCTAAGCCTCAAGAAATTTGAACAATAGGAAGATAATGCACAAGCGAACTCAATAGAAGAGGTGGAATGCAAACTGTCAAGATAATTACGCGCACTGAATATCCACGCGATAATTTTGAAATAAAGATTTCCGTTACTGATATTAGATTCATCTACCCAAAAAAACAAAGAGGTTCCAATTCAAAAGCCGCCCGAAATGAAACAAGGGCTCAATAATTTTTGGTGAATGAGAAGTTCTTTTCTAAAGATCACCTAAAAATAAACTTAAAATAACTACTAAGCCTATCAGAATCAATAATAAACTAACAATTCTAAGAATGAGTGGAAGACGAATGTTAACAGTAAATTGATAAATTTTATGTTTTACGAAATGACTGGCCGTAAAATAATAAAAAAAAGAAATAAAAGAAGGCTAATGGGACTTATTCCTTCCAAAGAGCTAAGTGCTTAGGGAACTATTAGGTGGACGATTAAGAGAGTATAAAAAGTGAGGATTCCTAAAAAGGTAAAGGTTGTGGCAATACCCCTGGAAGCGAGTTGAAAATGATACCAACAGTGCTATCGGGTTTAGTAGGAAGAATACAGTGTAATGTCGTACTTTAAAATAAGCATCTCTATGAAGACAGAAACTAATTATTCCAAAACTTCTGGTAACCAGGGGCATTACTGTCAAGGGAAAATCGCCCCAGTCAAACAAAAAATTTGAAAGTATAGAAGAAAATAAAAAAGACCGCCCTACGGAAATACAAATCCCCCCAAATAGCCACGAGACTCAACTCTAAAATTAGAATTTTTAAAATCTAAAAATACAATTTTTTAAAAGATTAAATACGTTTTAGAGAAATAAAGAAGCTGAGGAAGAAACCAATGGGTTAAAAGAATGGCAAGAATAACCCCACCTAAGACTAGTGGAAGTGAAATTCTATAGCAAGCATAAAATATTTTCATGAAATTATTATTCTCAAATAAAAGCTATTTTTTAAACCTCTATACGGACCTTATTTTTTTCTATATTTCCGTAGAGGCGATGTTTGACGAAGATAAGCTTATTGCACCAGCAGAAAGTATTTTATAAGTCCGTGGAGAAATCAATCCTGCTTTAAATTTTTCTTCAACATCAACTCGCATAAGGTTGTCCATATTCCTCGATAAGGCGACGGGTCGTGGCCGTGACTTGTTCGGGATCGCTATCCAATACAATAGAAAATCACAGATTTTTTGTTAAAAACTAAAAACTCACGCAAATCTATGCGTTTGCCATCTATTGAAGGAACTAATCGCTGCCAGATGATTAAATGCAAAATTTCGACAATATCGATGGTTCAACCGATTCGCTCCTCTTGAGGAAAACTACCCACCATGCGGCGAATGATTTCTGCCGCTCCATTGCTGTGTAGCGTAGTATAAGGGGTGACTTGTTTAATGTGGCTTCTAATACCGCACTAATCGTTTCATTGTCACGTGCTTTCCTCACTAAAATTAAATGCGGTTTGCGACCGCAAGGCATTTCGTACTCCAGCGGAGAAAGATAGTAAATGGCACGGAATTTCTGATTGACAGACACTAGCTTTAGGAGTGCTGAGAGAATCATATACATATTCGATAGGTTCCTCAAAAGTGAGAATTTTCCGATGACTATCGGGCGCCTCAGCGAGTTCCTTATGGCTACAAGGAGTGTACTTTTTCCTAAGCTTGGTTGCCCCTGTTACATAAATGACTTCCTCTTGCGGAGTAATGGCGTAAAACAGCTGAAGGTAAATCGAGTTTTGACAGAGAAGGAGGTTCCGCCGGAATAGTGCGAATGGTAATTTGGATTCCTTCGTGTTCGTCTACATGACATCCAGTTCTATTCACCCGATAACAAAAGCTCTCATTAGGATTAGGTCGTATTTCATAGTGAGTATCGATATTCTCGCCTCACATGATTTGTGTTGTGCCATTTGGTCCGTAGATGGTATTTGAGAAGATTGCCGATTTCTGCGTTGGAGAGTTCCCGTCGCGTGACTGTTTGAATACGGCCATAGACTTCTATAACAATTGGTCGGTCTGTTTAAATTGTGATGTTGAATGCGCCAAAGCGATGACAGTAAACCAGAAATAGATCGATATGCTTCGGTTCAAAACGAGAAGGTTCATGAGGATAAAACTGTGAGTTCTCTATTGACATAGTTTTTTTTATCCTTTCAACTCTGCCAAAATTCTCTTTTCTTACCTCTTACCTCGGAAGAGGGTGAGGGAGCAAAAATATGTTTTCTTCACTTCTGAGGTAGGAAAATATTACGGCGAATAACTCCCCGGCGTTAAAACGGGGTTCCAATAACTGCTATCAGGTTGTAACGCCGATTGGGCGGTAATTCGCATAATCTCATCATTATTAATTCGAATCTGATTGGCCGAATCTGATTGGCGTCTCCTGTAATGCCCAGATTGGCTTTAGTAGCGACGACAGGAGAAGTAATTATCCCTTTTTGAGCCAATAATTTTCGATATAACAGCATTCTCAAATAATCACGTTTAAAACAATTTAAATTGGTTGCAAAAAATTCATTCGCTTGCTGTAAACCATCTTGCCAGCCTTGTTTTATATAAAAATTCCATATTTGAGCTTCGGATTTATCTTTTGGTAGCAACGAATCATCAGATAAATCTGGCTTTTGGTAATCAAGCTATAAATAAATACGCCAGGTGGGAGGTGCTGTTACGAACCAAGAATCTGCAATGATTTTATAAGTTTTGTTGGCGGTGCGAATCGTGTCATCATTGGCCAAATTAAGATTAGCTTGTGATTCGACAATACTGGTGGTAAGATGTTTTTTTAACAAAAGCTTTTTAAAATCAAAAATATGATCAAGGTAAGTTGACTGCTTTTCTAAAGCGGCATCGATATGTTCCGATCGCCATACCAAAGCACCTCGTGCACCGAGCATAATAGCAATTTCACGCAACGCTTGTTGACAAATATTATTAACCTGCCCATTTCCCGAGGGAAGTTAATTCATATTTACATAACTCATCTCTGTGAGTGGTGGCTCGTCGGCACCCCCACGATTAGCACAGGCTATTGCCATAACAGTGCTAGCGATAATAATCATCAATCTCTTTAAAAAACGGAATTGTTTCATAACTAACTCGTGTGATAACGTAGCTTGATGGTTCAAGTAGATGGATATAAAGGATGGATATAAAGGATGGATATAAAGTAATATATGGCTTCTTTTCTACTTGATAAGTGGCGTCTCGTAAAATTTCTGCTAAGGGTACATCGGTTGAATTAATTGCAACGAGTACGGGGATTACAGATCTTTTTCCTAACACGCGCAACTTGTAACTACTGGCCCGAGCAATTTTTCGCAATAAAAGCTCGATGGGGCCATTCCAATCCAAGGAAGTTTGTTGAGCCATACCAATGGTTCCCAGATTTAAATGGGGCAGTAATTTCGCATGCGGGTGAGTTACCATTTGAATTAGCCGATATCTGTTGCAAAGAATGGTCCACGGATACTTCCGCTTGAGCTAATTGGGCTTGAGCATTTCTATCCGTAACCCTTACAGGTGCGCTATCTATGGTAATATAGGAAAAGGATTAACAACCAACACAATGTTTGTTTCATTGTTCTGCAATTGCTTAATTAAAAGAAGAGTTGCGACAAAATCCATTCTCGATTTTATTTAATGCTTTAATAAATTAGCTTAAATTCTACGGAAAGAACCTTAAGGTAATATTAAAATGTGATTTGTTAATGGTACATCAACTCATCAAGAGAAACGGCATCTTTGGAAGAGCTGTTTTTAACAAGCTCATTAAGAAGATAAAATAACCAAAGTACACCCGGCGTAAATTCATCGAAGGTTATTTTTACGTCTAAAAGGGATTGCTCAGTATCTTCGTAAGTAGCATCTAACGTATAACCTAAACAGAGCGAAGACAATTAATCAACTCGTTTTGTAAGGCCCGGTAAAAGATGGGTATCAGAAAAAATTTCGGAATAAGTTATTTGGCGGCCTTTTAAAGTAAAATTAAAACCCATTGGGGGGTATTATAGTTAGTTTGTTAGCGAGGTCCATCAATGATCCCACCAAGGAATAGCAATCTTGCGTTGCCCCGCAATAGTACTACGAAATCAGTGCCAAAATACTTCGATACTAAAAAACCATAGCGATTGAGAATAGTGAAAAAGCATCGCTATCACAGAAACGATAAAAGTCTACCATTGAATATTAAATAAAAATAACAACATTGGAAAAAATGAGTTTTGTCTAATGATTTCATGCGGATCTATTTTTACTAATATTAAAAAAATTTAACACGGTTTAAAGTAACCCCCTTACCTATTTAATATTCTCTTAAGCTTCCGAGCGCAAAATGGCTCAAAGATTAAATTTCCATTAATTAGTAAGCGTAAAACATGGTAGTAAGCGCAAATGAGCCACAAAGAATTTTCCTAGGTGAAAGTTACTAATAAAGTCACTCAGTTGGTAAATCTGCTTGGATCAGCAATTGATGATATACGAGCAAGAATTTCTCTGGACAAAGCTAGCGTCAATCTGTTTGGAAAGTGGCTTGAAACGGATTCAGATTAGACACAACTTCCTCAATTTGGTATGAAATAAAACTGAATGGGAGATGGCCATAAGTTTTAGTTTGTCCAGCATTCGTTTCGAACTAAAAAACGAGAATTTAAAATTAAAACGCCATTTGATTGAGAGCGTGGACGCACAGAGTGCTCAGTTTATCCAGATGGCAGAAGCGTTCTATGCAAAAAGTCGCAGAACGGAAGACGATTATCAGCAGTTTTGTGAGGCAATATAGCAGCGGCAGAGCAGGTGTTATGCGCGGACAATTGGGATGAGTCGCTGTTCTTACGAGATACCTTAAAACCGATCCGAAAGATTTATTATGAAGAAGCTTTGGTTTTAAGAGAAAAATTAGGAGGAGATGAATCGACCAAAAAGTTGATGACGCTACTGGAGCTTCCCGAAAATAAAGTAAAGTTATATGTTTCGCTCTACCAATCTAACAGCCATGATTATAAAAAATGGGCGGCTTAGCTAGCTTCATTGGAAAGTTACATGATTGGTCAGCCAGTTTATAAAAAATAAAGCCAATACAATGAAGATCATTCGGCTTAAGCTTTCACAGCTATCAGAAGTCTATGTTGTTGTTGCTATTGACCCTACCCAGATTATTTCTGAGGAGAATCGACCGCGAAAAGATCGGATGCGAATTATATTAGTTACTTTAATGCCTGATGGTATAAAAAAGCGAAAATATCCTATAATTTGTTCATCAAGAAAAGCGTTATTATTACGCAAAGCAAACGTAAAAATTAATTTTAAAATCTGATGAGATTACATAATGTACTCATGAGATTACATAATGTACCCAGCGCAGAAAAATGCCACAGATTAGACAGCTGATTTCTTTGGGTTATTAGTTTTGTTGACTATTGGAGTAATTATTTTTGGGTGGCTAGAAAAACGCTGTATTATTGCTGGCATATTTTTTATTCGTCATTATGAAATTGAGTTAATTAAAAGCGTTTTAGATAGATTTAATGTGGTATTGAGGTGGGTACACCTTCCTCCCATTTAAAGAGCATAACTTAATTTTTTGGCAGCACTTTATGGCTACAGGAGATAGAAATCAAATTACATTTCCTGAAATAGGAGCTCTGAGTACCGAAACCGATTTATGGTTACCTTATCCTGTAATTCTAATTTTATTAGGATTCGCTACTTGGATATTATTTCACAATCGTTCCGCGTGGTTTCATCATAACCATTCGATGGAAAGTTTGAAGAATCTGAGGTTGAAAATTGGTCGCAAATTATATCCGTCCTTTCTTTAAATTTATTAGAACAAAATCTCGACGAAGGACCCTGAGCTATGGTGAAATTATCGCTTGATTTTTTGCAAAGAGCACCATGTATTGGAAATTACTAAAAGTAACAAGAAAGTTTGAACAATTAAGCCCGCTCCTGTAGAACTATTATTTGTACTTCAAATGAGACCCTTATGGAAAGGGGTAGATGTTTTACCCATTTATATTAAAGCGCTTCTAGTTGTTTTTTTTGCTCGGGGACATTGTAATCACAAAGTGGCTGACGATTTATTAATTCAAATCGCAAAATCCTCCCTTCATGGAAAGTTAGATTTTAGTGGAGTGGAAAAATTACTTCTCAAATATAAAGAGTCCAAATTCATTAAGTGGCTTAAGATGCTACGTAGGTATATTAATGGCGACTTTATTACATATTGCAAGAGTGGAACGAGAAGTGTTAACGATGGCTAAATTTTTGTAGTTAAAACCCGTCGATCGGCGTTTATGGTACATGTTAAATAGTGTAGGAAGGTAGATCGCCGTTATAGAATTGGCTAGTTTATTTGCTCATTGTCGAGTAGAAAAAAAGATTAAATCGTCCTTTACGGGCTCCCATGGTTAAGGAAGTTGTAACGGCATTGGATAAGGAGATAAAAATGTGCTTTATGTGGCCGGAAGATGAACGATAATATACCAGCTACGCGGTTTAGAAGAAAAACACGAACGTTTTTACGCGCATATCTTGGGCGACACGCGCACGTTAAGCGTACGCATTGCCGATTTCTTAAAAAATGCGCAAGGGGTAGCTACTTTTCTGTTACTGCTTGTGATTATTACCTTTTTCTTTTAGTTACTTGGCCGATATATTTTTATTGATAGGAATCGGTACTTTTATTTATACTTATACAATACACGTAAATGAAAGCTCCGCTTTTGCCTACCATAACATTCTAATCTGAAAGATTATAACGACTTAATACCAGGGACTCGGCATAAGCCATGCAAAGCGCGCGGAATTTACTATTTTGGTAACGAAATTAGAACCAAGGAAGAACTTTGGTTCAGCAATGAAGATATGCATACGCACGTTTTAATTTTCGGATCTACAGGAAGTTGTAAAACCGAAGCAATGGTATCGTTAGCTTATAATGCGTTTTTGAAAGCCACTGGTTTTATCTATGTCGATGAAAAAGGAGATAATTCGTTTTTTGCTAAGATTTTTTCTATGGTGCGGTCCATGGGCCGAGAAGATGATTTATTGTTAATTAATTTTATAACCGGTGCTCGGGATATTATTGGTCCTCAAGAAAAAAGTTATTGAATACCTTATTAAATCCCTTTACAAAAAATCTCTTTACAAACGGTTCCTTGAGTATATTCGCTCAACTTGTAGTGAGCATGATGGATAAAAAAGCCGCTGCTAAGCCTGATGGCGATATGTGGAAGGGCCGAGCAATTCGCATTTACTGAAGCATTAATGAAAATTCTGGTGGCTATGCGAGATGCAAGGCATATTTTATTAGACGCTAATATTATCCGTAATTATTTTCATTTACCCAAATTGGAGACAATTGTTGTTAACAAATTATTTCTGAGAGATGGTGAAGAGCTCATTAATCTAGAGAACATGCCACCTTCGGTAATTGAATCTATTGTAAATTATGTGTTAACACTTCCCGTATGCAATAAAGAAAAGAAAGGAAAGCAAGTTTCTAAAGTATTAGAATAGTACGGCTTTATTACGATTCAATTAGTGCGAGTGTTTACTTCGCTGGAAGATATGTATGGTCACATCATGCGAAAAAAATTTGGCAGAAGTAGATTCTTGCGATGTGGTGCTTAATCGTCGTATTTTGTGCGTTCTATTATCGGCATTGGAAAAATCTCCAGATGAATTATTGAATTTGGGTAAAGTTATTGTTTATACTTTAAAAGGCGATGATGGCTTCTAGTT
>NZ_NIQB01000039.1:0-7588 GCF_018687865.1 Coxiella-like endosymbiont of Rhipicephalus sanguineus
TACTAGTCGGTTTTATGGTGATGTTCCTTTTTGCTCATATTTCTCCGAAATTTTATTATCAATGGACACCTTGGGCATTCGGTTTTGGATTGTTTCTATTAATTAGCGTATTGGCTTTTGGAAATATTGCTAAAGGGGCACGACGTTGGTTTGATTTGGGATTTTTTCATTTGCAGCCTTCTGAAATTATGAAACTAGCTATGCCCATGATGCTTGCTTATTATTTCAGTAATAAAAAATTACCCCCTCAGAAAACACCATTATTTTTTTCTCTAGTACTTTTAATATTCCCTGCTATTCTAACTGCGAAACAACCTGATTTGGGAACCGCCATAATAATAGGAATTTCAGGCTGCTCCGTTTTATTATTAGCCGGAATAAATTGGCGATTAATTTTGGTTTTTCTTGCTTTAGGTGCGTTGAGTACGCCCCTCTTCTGGCATTTTATGCATCCTTACCAAAAAGAGCGGGTATTAACTTTCTTTAACCCGGAAAGGGATCCTTTAGGAAGGGGCTATCATATTATCCAATCAAAAATCGCTCTCGGTTCTGGGGGTCTATTTGGCAAAGGATGGCTATATGGGACACAATCACATCTTCAATTCTTACCGGCTCATACGACTGATTTTATTTTTGCCGTGAGCGGCGAAGAGCTTGGTTTTATTGGCTGTCTTATCTTGCTTACCCTTTTCTTAGTTATTTTTATCCGCTGTTTATATGTAAGTAATCAAGCTCAGGATACTTATGGCCGTTTATTAAGCGGAAGTTTAAGTTTAACATTTATTTTGTCTGCATTAGTTAATATAGGAATGGTTGTTGGCATTTTACCCGTTGTCGGTGTACCCCTGCCGCTTATTAGCTATGGAGGCAGTTCTATTATTACGACAATGGCCGGATTTGGTATTATCATCTCGATACATACACATAGAAAATTATGGCCTAGTTAATTTAGGCAGAGTAGTTTCTGGAAACGCCTATAATGCGTTTATTTAGAACTCTAATTAAAGAGGGATTTACATGTTATTAAAAGAGTTTCTGGCAGCACTCTATATCTTATTATTCAGTACCGCCACCATTGCTGAACCCACTAAGCATCGCAATTACCTCCGAAAGCCAATACGTTCATTAATTATATGGTAAAACATTATCGATTTGAGCGTAAAAAACTTATTGATATCCTTTCTCACGCTAAATACAATCAAGAAGTCATCTATAAGATCACCCATCCGTACGAAGCAAAACCTTGGAATGTTTACCGCGATTATTTTCTAACAGAAACGCGTATTCAGGATGGTGTCAATTATTGGAAAGCCCATCAACACGCCTTAGAGTATGCTTACCATAGATATGGTATCCCTCCTGAAATTATCATAGCTATTATAGGTATTGAAACCAATTATGCTCAACAAGTTGGGAACTATTCCGCCTTAGACGCCCTAACCACTTTAGCTTTTCATTACAAAGCTCGTGCCAAATTTTTCTTGCACGAACTTGCTCAATTTTTTTTACTGACCGAAGAACAACAATTACCTATTTTTTTAATAAAAAGTTCCTATGCAGGCGCTATTGGTATTCCTCAATTCATGCCCAGCGCCTATCGACACTATGTAGTGAATTATTTTCAAGAAGGTGATATCGACCTTATGAAAGACAATAATGACGCCATTATTAGTGTCGCTAATTTTCTGCATACCCATGGATGGCAAAAGAATCAACCCATCGCATGCACACTCACTCATCAAAAGCCCTTGAGATCCTCGCTGATTTCCAAAAAAGTAAGGAAAATGAGGAGCATTAACTATTTGAAAAGTAAAGGAATAAACTCCTCGACTCCCCTTTTCCCCTCTCAAACAGCAGCACTGGTTCAGCTCCAACGAGCCAATGGCCCTAATAAATACTGGCTCATTTTTCCAAATTTTATTGTGATTATGCAGTATAATCCGCGTATAATTTACGCTATGATCGTTTATCAATTGAGTCAAGCGATTCATAAACAATATGATCAACAAGCTTCTTGAGTGCGCCTTACAGAAATATCAGCAAGGAAAGCTCAAAAAGGTCTTAAAAAATTATCAAGAGGTTTTTCAAGAAGATCCCACTGAAACAGAAGCCTTACCATAGTTCAGGAATTATTCTATCCGAACTTAGGGCGCCAGAACAAAGCGCTTATCTATCTGGATCAAGCTGCTTCAATTAGAGCCGGAAAATCCTGCTTTTCAAAATAGTAAAGGGAATATCCTGTCTTGCCAATAACACCCTCATTGAGGCAACTGCAATGTATAAATAAGACCATTCGACTCCAACCTATAACGATGCTACTGCCTATAAGAATACTGGTAATTGCTTTTTTTCGCCAAAAAAAATGGGACTGCGCTGAAAGGGAGTATCTAATAAGCAATTGCGTTGCGGCCTAATTTCGCCAACGCTCATTATAATTATGCACGACTTTTGATTAAGTAAGAAAATCATCATCAAACTATTTCTGAATTAAAGAAAAGCACTTGCAATTTCTCCTCGCTATGCTCAAGCGATCAGTCAATTGGATCACATTTATTTATATCAAGAAAATTATCCAAGCTATTGCTTATTATAAAAATCATATAGAACTCGAGCCGGAAAATGCCTGTGCTCAATATGATTGCGACCTTGCTTATCTCAAAAATAATTAATTTCAAGAAGCAATTGATCATTTTACTAATGCCCTTTTGTTGAATTCCAATCAGCCTGATTATTATTATGCTCTAGCTACCACTTATGTACATACAGCAAGGAGAGAACATAAGCTTGCTCTTGCTCATTATCTCCGTCAATTAGAAAAAGTGCCAACCATAGATTGTTATTACAATACCAGTGTGTTGCACATGTACCAAGAACGACATCGTTAAGCAATCGCTTATTTTAAGTAAATACTTGAATTAAAACTAGATTATTTAGAAGCTCATTTAAACATCGCCAACTTATAAAACCTCAATCCCAAAAAAGAAGAAAGAACTCTCCCTAGCGGCGCCCAAGGTTTACGTTCAACATCTTTTCGACGAATATGCTAATCTATGATTAGCATTTGGAGCTTACATTTTTAATACCGAGTTCCATAAGAACTCTATAAAGCTATTCAAAACGAACTTGAAAATGATTCGCCGCTATGCCCATTCTAAAAATTATTTAATCTCCCTTATTAAAGAAAATAATTTTGAGATATTATAATTCAATAACGTTATTTCTATACACACAAAAAAAAGAACCTGTTGAAGGTTATTTAATCTTACTGCGAAACTCTTAATTTTTCCTCTTCAGGAATGGAAATGCAGCTTACCTTTTAAGTTTATACCCAATAGCTGCTAAACGCTTAATAAGGGAAGGATGTGTTGAAAAAAGATCGCTTAATGAATTTCTGGGTTCGATACCCGCCTTGATTGGATCGTAAATATAGGCCGCTTTCCGAACGCTTTCATGGGGAGTTCGCGTATATTGAGACGCGTATTCGTCTCTATTTTGTATATGATCGTCTTGAATTTTTAATAGTGCCCGCGCTAAAGGTTCGTTGTCACGCATTAATTCTACGGAACTCGCGTCAGCCATATATTCTCGGACCCGACTTAGATAAAGCATTAATAGCATGGTTACTAAAGGTAATAAATAGCGCAACATTAATATAAAAATAACTAACTGATTTCGCCCTCCATTTTCTCGGGAACGCCCCCCAAAAAGAGCACTAAAAAAGAGAATATCTACAAAAAGCAAAAGAATATTAGCGAGCACGGAAGCTGTCAAAGTTAAGCGTATATCCATATGGCGAATGTGACTGACTTCATGTGCCATAACAGCTTCTAATTCGCTGCGATTCAATTTCATTAAAAGGCCATTAGTAATAGCAACCATTGCCGACTTTTCAGCAAAACCACTAGCAAACGCGTTCATATAATCCGCATCTATTATATAAATTTTAGGCATAAATTTAAGCGCCGCAGCGACCTTTAATTCTTCTACAACATTATAAAGTATCTTTTCTTGAACAGTTTTAGCAGTGCTGGAAGTAATTTCCCGATAATCGGTACCAAGAAGCATTAATTTATGATGGAAAGTAAATGTCACATACAAAGAAAATAGCGCAATTAATCCGGTAACAAATGTAGCAGTGGGAAATATTTTTAAAGTAATTAGCGCTGTAAAAAGTTGAGAAACCGTAGCCATTGGATAATGGCCTTCGTAAATATAGAGATCGATAAGAAGCCCAATCGCTAAATAAATTAATATAAAAGTAATAATAACTAAAACAGTTCGTCGTCGGTTTCGTCGTAATGACTCTCGCCAATCAATGGCAGTTGATTTAAAACCATGAATAGAACCCATATAGAGACCTATAACTGCACTTTATAATTCTCTTGTTGCTGAATTTTTCCGGCGGCAATTGCCAATAAGGAAAATCAAAATCTAATTTATTAGGAAATGTACGAACAACTATTGAGGGAAAGACCATTTTCTTCTTCGCATTGTAATGTTCAACGCTATCGTTATAAGCTTGTTTAGCGTAAGCCAATTTATTTTCAGTATTAACAATTGTCTCTTGCAACTGCATTGCATTTTGATTTGTTTTAAGATCAGGATACTGCTCAAATACGACATGTAATCCGCTAAGAATCGTGGATATTTTATTCTCTGCCTTCATACGGGCATCATCGTCACCTGCCTGTTTCGCCGTTTGTGCTTGGTTACGTAATGCTACCACATCTTTTAAAGTGGAACGTTCGTAATCCATGTATTTTTTAACAACATCCATTAACGATTCAAATACTTTATATCGTCGGTCCAATTGAATATCGATTTGTTTGTTATTGTTTCGAATTGCTTCTATTAAGGCAATTAAACTGTTGTAAGTTGCCACGCGTAGCCGCCTATCAAAACTAATAAAATAAGAATAATAACAAAAAATTTCATGGTCTTATCCCTTTGTTGTATCCTTCATATTATAACTTAGAGCTCAGCATATGTGCAAATTAATATAACCCAAAGTATAATAACCCAAAGTATAATGCAAGCTTTAAGCGCTCTTAAATGAAAAAGGGCCGGCAGCACAAAGATGTTTCTTACTCGGCTCTTTTCAGAGTATTTAATCTACATTGCAGAATAAAAAAAGAAGTCTTTTTTGATAGCCGAGTTTAGCCTTAATTCTATTAAAGAGCTCGGTAAATCGGCAAATCACAATCATTGAGAATCCTAATTTTGTTTTGCTTTTTCATCAATTAGGGCTTTGGCTTCATTCTGCAACTTTTCATTCAATAGTAATGATTTGGTTTCTCTATAAAATTTTTCTCCTTTAATTCTAAATTAATGCAGGTTAGTAAATTTTCTTTCTCTTCACAGAGTTCAATTTTTTCTAATCCGTTTTTAAGCCTTAGTAACTCTTCCCTTACTAAGATTTATATATACATACCAGAAAAAATATCTGTCATTTCCTAGCTTGTCGGTCTTCATATTAGGATCGAAATCCGTCATAGACTCGATCATTAAGTTGCTGATACATGTCAGTATAGCCTAGTCGGCATAGCCACCCAGATCACAATCTTTCAAATAAGATTTTTCTTCTTTACTTAACTGAAATAATTCCTTTAACAAAATGCCTATTGCATTAGAGATCATCCTCAAAGGTAAAAGCCTTTTTAGACTGTATATCGTACGACAAATATTTAGGTATCACTCTTAGCAAAAAACTATCCTGAGTTTCAGACAAACCAAAATCTAAAACTACACTTTCTTTTCTTTCAAGATCAAATAAAATATTTTGATGGGATGGATTTAAATCTCTATGTCGAATACCCTTATCATAAATTTCTGATATTTCTGATATTTCTTTGATTACTTTGTGGTCAATTAATAAACAACTACAGATATTTATATTTAAATCCAGTTCCACTTTGTTTTTCAAGATTTTCTTTTAAGCGTAACTCCTTGAAATTTATCCATAGCATAATTAAGTTTTTTCTTTACCCGTTTTTGTTTTTCTGAATAGAACAGAACTCACATTATGCCCATGGGCCTGTTGTGTAATTTCCAATTCTTTTTCAATATCTTCTTTTTCTTTTTTTAAAAAATTAGCTGGCCCTTTGTGAGCTTTCTGATTTTTGCGCTTTTACAACCATGTCCACTTTAGACATACTTGAACGACTTCACGTTTGTCATCCAATGTTAAACTATAATAGGCCTGGTAGGTTTTAACAAAATTACCTGCCTCTAAAAGGTTGTCTTTATCTACCACTAAAAAAGCTTTTCCATCCTGGAAAGAAATATAAACCTTAATTAAACAAAATACGGCGTTCTTTCACTTTGTAGGTTATCGAATAAATCTTGACTACTTTAAATTTTTTCTTTACATGTTGCTCCACGATTTAGTAAAGATTATTTTACATTCTTCTCTTGTACCAGTGTCCTTAATCAAGGAGCGCAAGGAATAGTCATAATATAGTTTATCGATTTTTTGATTTTCCCAAAATTGTGTAGCCATTATTTTATCTCGTTTTAGTTAGTTTATTTCAAAAAATAGTTCTCTGATGCCATCTGGGAAGACATTTCCTTCCGATCAAATTTTGGTTTTTTAACACTAGTTTTGTTGCCAGAAATAGCCTTAGAAGTTCATTTAAACAATCCGAATTAATTTATTAGCCAACTGGGTTTTCGAGTAACTCGCGGTTCCACCTCTGTAACTTCATCTATAGGCACAACCGTAGACGATGAAGACGATGTAGATTGGTCGTTCGGAAAATTGTTCTCCTGCTTTTGTCTAATCGCTTTTAGCCGAAGTTTAGGAACCTAATGATTTCTCTTTTCCATTTTTCCCTTCGGGGATCTAGTTCCTCCTCTCAATCAAACCATTCATCTGAACTCTCATTTCCTAATCCTTTTTCTGATTCAGAGTCACTTAATTCTATAGCCATACGGCTTACTAATATTGATGCCACATCATTCAATGGTGGTTCCTCTTTTGATTTCTCTGGTATCTCAAGTTTTTTTTTAATTTGTTTTTAAAATCTAAAATTGTTTTTAGGTCAAGTTCATCAGAAATAGAGGAAGTTTTTTTATCTTTCTCTAGAATTTTTTTAATTCCACTTTACTAAAATCAGCCAGGCTAAAATTGCCTACTTTAGGCGTCTGCTGCGATTGATTGTTTTGGCTCGTAACAGTGTGATTTGCCTTTAGCGGAAATGGTGGAAGCGCTGGAGGCAGCGGTGGCCGTAGCGCTGACGAAGTTGGTGGGAATGTATTTGATGTAGAGGAAGACAGAATCTTATGTTCCAAAAACGATAAAGCGGGAGAAACTTGAAGCTCTAATTTTTGAAAAATAGATGATTTATTGGCTGATCTTCCGCATGCATAATCAAATAAGGCTCTCCATTACGTCCTTTAAGAATATTTGAGAGCTTTTTATTATCTAGTCCTTTCTGATGATTTAAAATTTGCTCAATTTCAATTTTATATTCAGTGTCGGCAAGCTTAGAAAATTCAAACCTATTCGCAACTAATAGACAATAACACGGTCAATCATTTTCTCGGTTATACCTCCCCTCACTAATATCTTTAAAATTATTAGCATCTG
>NZ_NIQB01000040.1:0-12855 GCF_018687865.1 Coxiella-like endosymbiont of Rhipicephalus sanguineus
CCCCAGCAGTATGTTATCAAACCAATGAGCTGTCCCGCCCATGTTCAGATATTTAATCAAGGCATCAAAAGCTATCGTGATTTACCCATTCGTTACTCCGAATTTGGTGCCTGCCATCGCAATGAGCCGTCAGGTACTTTGCATGCTTTAATGCGGTTGCGCGGTTTTGTTCAAGATGATGGGCATATTTTTTGTACGGAGGCGCAGATCCGAGGCGAGGTGTTGGCTTTTATCGATCAGTTGCACCAAGTCTATGTCGATTTCGGCTTTAATGAAGTTATTCATAAATTATCTACCCGGCCCGAAAAGCGAGTTGGGAGTGATGAAGTATGGACTAAAGCGGAGCAAGCTTTGGCAAAAGCATTGGAGGAAAAGGGTGTGAATTGGGAGATCTTGCCAGGGGAAGGGGCTTTTTATGGACCGAAAGTTGAATTTTCTTTGCGGGATTGCTTAGGGCGAGTGTGGCAATGCGGCACCGTACAAGTCGATTTTTCGATGCCGGAACGATTGGGAGCATATTACATTGACGAAGATGGCTCCAAAAGAACTCCTGTAATGGTCCATCGCGCTATATTGGGCTCATTTGAGCGCTTTTTAGGGATTTTATTAGAAGAGTATGCCGGTAAACTGCCCCTCTGGTTAGCTCCTGTTCAAGTGGTAGTCATGAATATTACCGATCGGCAAGCCGATTATGTCAAGGAAATCGTAGAAAATCTCCAAAATTTAGGTATTAGGGCCACATCGGACTTGAGAAATGAGAAGATCGGCTTTAAAATCCGCGAACATACTATTGCGCGTTTACCTTATCAGGTTATCATTGGTGACCGCGAAGTCGCCGATAAAACCCTCGCAGTACGCGCAGTGGAACGTGATGAAAAGCCGACTGGTCTTACGTTGGAAAAGTTTGTTCGCCAATTGCAGGCAGAAATTGATCAACATAGCAGAAAGTCGCCAGTAGAATTAACTATTTGAGGAGATAATATATCAGATTGAAACGAACACGCGTCAATAAGCAAATCCGTCTTCCGGAAGTGCGATTGATTGACGAGAAGGGCGAACAAATGGGGATCGTGAAAATTGATCGGGCTTTAACCCTCGCTGAAGAAGCAGGATTGGATTTAGTTGAAGTTTCTCCAACGGCTAAACCGCCCGTTTGCCGTATTATGAATTTTGGTAAGTATCAGTTTGAGCAAAGCAAACGAAAAGCAGCTCAAAAGAAAAAACAACGGTTAATTCACCTTAAAGAAGTGAAATTCCGTCCCGCAACGGATGTGGGGGATTACCAGGTTAAGTTGCGTAAAATTGCAGCTTTTTTAGAACGTGGGGATAAGGTAAAAGTGAGTTTACGTTTTAGAGGACGAGAAATGCAACATCGGGAGTTAGGATTGGAGCTGCTAAATCGCGTCAAGCGCGATTTAAGAAGTATTGTTATCGAACAAGAGCCGAAGCTGGAAGGTCGCCAAATGACAATGGTGGTTATGAAAGGCAAAGGTGAGAGTAATAAAACGAAGAGTGAGTGATGCCGAAATTAAAGACTAATCGTGGAGCTACGAAACGGTTTAAAACAACAGGTCAAGTTGCTATTAAGCGAGCTACGGCCAATCATAATCATATTTTGACGAAAAAGTCGCAAAAACGGAAACGCCGGTTGCGAAAGTTGCATCAAGTCGCTAAAAGCGACGTTAAGGGAATTGAGGAAATGCTGAGAGTTTGAGTTGCTTTTAAGAATTTTTATACTGGAGATATAACATGCCAAGAGTAAAACGAGGCGTTATCGCAAAGGCCCGTCATAAAAAAATATTGAGTAAAGCAAAAGGCTATTATGGTGCGCGCAGTCGGATCTATCGTGTGGCGAAACAAGCCGTAATTAAAGCGGCCCAGTACGCTTATCGTGATCGCAAACAGCGAAAGCGTCAATTTCGTGCTTTATGGATTGTTCGTATTAATGCGGCTGCACGAGAGCACGGACTCTCCTATAGTCGCCTGATAAATGGCTTAAATAAAGCGGCGATTCTTATGGATCGCAAAATATTAGCGGATTTAGCTGTTAAGGATAAAGTTACCTTTGGAAAATTAGCTGAGAAAGCCAAGCATGCATTAAGTGAATGATGATGCGCAACCATGCAGGCTCAATTAAAATCTTTATTACAAGCCGCTAAAAAATTCATTGATGAAGCGACCGATGAGCCGACGTTGGAGAAAATTCGTGTTAATTATCTCGGCAAAAAGGGGGAAGTGACCCAATTGCTCAAATCATTAGGGGAACTTTCCCCCGAAGAGCGCCCTCAATTCGGAAAGTCGATTAATGAAGTTAAGCATGAAATTCAGACTTCACTCACTGAGAAATCTACACAGCTGCGGGAAAAAGCCCTTCATAAAAAATTAACACAAGAAAAAATTGACGTTACTCTCCGTGGTCGTTATACCAGCCTTGGTACGATCCATCCCATTGCTCGAGTTTCTGAACGAGTAACTCAATTGTTTATTTCGTTAGGTTTTCAGATTGTCGAGGGTCCAGAAATTGAAGATGAGTATCATAATTTTGAGGCATTAAATATTCCCTCAAGTCATCCTGCTCGGACAATGGTAGATACCTTTTATTTTTCAGACAATCAGTTATTACGAACCCATACTTCCAATGTGAAAATACGTGAAATGAAAAAACACGGCGCACCAATTCGACTAATTGCATTAGGGCGAGTATATCGACGCGATTTTGATCCCACCCACACCCCCATGTTCCATCAAGTAGAGGGCCTTGTAGTAGATAAACAATGTACTTTTGCGGACCTAAAAGGCTTATTACAGCAATTTTTAAATTGTTTTTTTGAAACCGAATTTCGTTTGCGTTTTCGTCCTTCTTATTTCCCTTTCACCGAACCTTCGGCCGAAGTTGATATCTATCAACCGGCTACCGACAGCTGGTTAGAAGTCTTGGGTTGCGGTATGGTTCATCCCAATGTCTTACGTAACGTGAACATTGACCCTGATGAATATAATGGTTTTGCTTTTGGTATTGGTTTGGATCGATTAGCTATGTTGCTTTATAGCGTACCCGATTTGCGTCTCTTTTTCGAAAATGACTTATGCTTTTTGAGGCAATTTTAATTCATGAAATTAAGTGAAATTTGGCTTCGTGAATGGGTAAATCCCTTAGTTAACACGGAGCACTTAGCAGAACAACTTACTTTATTTGGCTTAGAGGTCGACTCTGTCAATTCTGTTGCTCACTCCTTTGAAAAGGTGGTGGTAGGAGAAGTGTTATCGGTAGAAAAACATCCCGATGTAGATCGACTGTCCTTTTGCCGAGTTAATGTGGGGGGAAGCGAGGCCTTAGAAATTGTCTGTGGAGCAGTAAATGTTCGCGCTGGCTTGAAGGTCCCTGTTGCTCTAATTGGTGGCCAAGTGGGCGAGCTGAAAATTAAAAAAACCAAATTGCGAGGTGTGGTTTCCCATGGAATGATATGCTCAGAACGTGAGCTGGGCTTATCGGAGGATCAAAACGGATTCATCATGGAGCTTCCTTCCGATATTGCTGTCGGTAAAGATTTACACGATTGTTTGCAATTAAAGGATTCTATTTTTGATATTAATCTAACTCCTAATCGAGGTGATTGTGCTAGCGTGCGAGGAATTGCCAATGAAGTGGGCGCCATTAATCGGCTTTCTGTGAAAGCACCTAAAGTAGCCCCATAACACCCGTCATCGATGCTATTTTTCCTATTGGGATACAAGCCAAAGAAGCTTGTCCGTATTATGTAGGTCGGATTATTCGCGATATTGATAGTGATGCCCAAACTCCGTTTTGGATGCGAGAACGATTACGCCGTAGTGGATTGCGCTCTATCCATCCTGTTGTAGATGTCCTGAATTATGTAATGTTGGAATGGGGTCAACCTATGCATGCATTCGATTTCGATCAATTGTTTGGTGAGATTCGTGTGCGCTATGCAAGTTTGATGAAAAAATTACTTTGATCGATGGAAGCGAAGTTACTTTGAATAATCGCACTTTGGTTATTGCAGATGAAAACCAAGTACACGCTATTGCAGGTATTATGGGGGGCGCTAATTCGGCCGTTAACGAAAAAACAAAAAATATCTTTTTGGAAAGTGCTTATTTTACGCCAAGTAATATTGCGTTAACGGCACGACATTACGGTTTAAATACAGATTCTTCGTATCGATTTGAGCGAGGTGTGGATTTCCAACTGCAAAAACTTGCAATGGAGCGTGCAACGGAATTGTTATTGACCATTACGGGTGGAAAACCAGGTTCTATTGAAGATCAACGCATTGAAGAAACTTTTCCCTCGATTAAAAAAGTTGGTTTACGTCGTGAACGAATTAAGCACCTCTTGGGAGTGGAAATTGCTGATAAAGAGATTCACCAGATCTTAGGTTTTTTAGGGATGACCCTTCAGCCAGAAATAAATGGCTGGCACGTAATTGTGCCGAGTTATCGTTTTGATATTACCCAAGAAGTCGATTTAATTGAAGAAGTAGCGCGATTGCACAGCTATGAACGAATTCCTCAAACTATTATGAAACGTAAAATGGTTTTGTCACCCGTGGCGGAGACACAAGTAAGCTTGGCTCGGATCCGGCGTTTAATGGTTGACCGTGGGTATAACGAGGCCATGAATTATAGTTTTGTGGATGATAAATTGCAGAATAAGCTTAATCCCAATTTAGAATCCCTTGCTCTTTCTAACCCAATTACGAACGATATGAACGTCATGCGCAATAGTTTATGGCCTGGGCTTGTTACTGCAGCGAAATACAATCAATCTCGTCAAATTGAACGCGTGAGACTTTTTGAAATTGGCAGATGTTTTATCCATCAAAAAAGAAAATGGCAGCAGATAACTAAAATTGCTGGTTTGATTGTAGGGAATGCCAGTAACTTGCAATGGGGAGAAAAAAAACGGCCAGTCGATTTTTATGACATGAAAGGAGACGTCAGCACGCTACTCTCCCTTACCCACGCTGAAAAGGATTTCGATTTTATACGAGCAGAGCACCCTGCCTTGCACCCGGACGATCCGCCGCTCTCTACTTTAAAGAAGCTTGTATCGGCTATTTGGGCGCCTTGCATCCTGTGCTGGTGCGAGAGTTAGGCTTTGGGAGCATTCCTTACCTGTTTGAGGCAGAACTTGAAGCCCTTACAAAGACAAGGTTATCTCACTATCAATCCGTCTCTAAATTTCCTACGGTTCGTCGTGATCTTGCCGTTGTAGTGGATCGAGACGTTGAAGCTTCGCGAATTGAAGAAGAAATTGCTCAAAATGCTGGACATTTATTGATCATGAGCGAAATTTTTGATATATATGAAGGCGGTGAACATATTGAATTTGGGGGAAAAAGTGTCGCTTTGGGGTTGACCTTTCAAAACCCATTACGCACTCTAATAGACGAAGAGATCAAACAGGTCATTGAACGTATAATCGCTGCTCTTGAGCGTAAGTTCAATGTCAAATTGAGAGGGCATAGCTGATGGCACTCACAAAAGCTGACTTGGCAGAACATTTATTTAATGTGGTAGGCTTGAATAAGCGAGAGGCAAAAGAGTTAGTTGAATTATTTTTTGAGGATATCCGCCTTTCGTTAGAAAGGGGAGAACCGGTGAAATTGTCAGGATTTGGTAATTTTAATCTGCGTGACAAAAAGCAACGTCCCGGACGCAATCCTAAAACCAGCGAAGAAATTCCTATTACGGAGCGGCGTGTTGTGACATTCCGTGCTGGCCACAAACTCAAATCCAGGGTGGAGAAAAATGTCAAATCAGAAGAAAGGGAATCCTAAACCGGAAAGCGAATTACCCCCTATTCCCCAAAAGTTATATTTTACAATTGGTGAAGTTGGCAAACTCTGTGAGTTACGTACTCACGTTTTGCGTTATTGGGAGCAAGAATTTTCTCCGCTGTCGCCTTTAAAACGACGAGGTAACCGTCGTTACTATCAATTGAAAGACGTTTTGCTGGTGCGAAAAATCCGCCGTTTACTTTATGAAGAAGGTTATACCATTGAAGGAGCTAAACAGAAGCTTTCTGAAGATACTTCGCATGATAAAAGAGAATATAAAGCCTACGAAACTATCCGTCGTGCTATTTCAGAACTGGAAAGGATTGCAGCTGGTTTAGAAATGGATTGAGATGTAGATCCATTAGCGTCTCTTCGCTTAGCCAATGGCGCTAATCACTCCTAAATCCACTTCATCGCGGTGTCCTTGCCATACCCTGAAACGCAATAAGTTTGATTTACGTTTGAAATTTGTGTTTTTGTTAAAATTTTCAAGGTAATTTATGGAACGTCCTCAGTTTATTCAACAGATCAGTGATTCTTCTTAAAGTAAATTTGGCAGTCGCTATTTTAGGTCTTCGGCAATGTGGAAAGACGACGACAGAGAAATTAGGACTTAATTATCGAAGGAAACTCGCTAGTTGCTAAAGACTAGTTGCTAAAGAGAAGAAGCATAACCGTCATCAATGTTCCTCATAATGCCATTGTAAATTGAATAAGTGGTCTTATAATATTAAGATTTGATTCGGGGCGTAGCGCAGCCTGGTAGCGCACTTGCATGGGGTGCAAGGGGTCGCAGGTTCAAATCCTGCCGTCCCGATTTCTAAATAAGTTAAATCTTTCTCAATTGTAGGGCATTTTATCACGAACATAATACTCTAACCCGTAAACGATAATTTTTAAAGTTTCGAAAGCCATAAACGCACCGCTGAATCAATTTCATTTTGCGATGAAAGGCCTTTAATTATAGCTATTATTTTAGTGAAACGCCACATATGAAACCACTTCTTTCCGCCATTGATGCAAGGTTTTTCCTAATGAAGGTGTTAATTACTCTAACTTCGATTAAAGTGCCCCTTTTCGGGTAGAGTCTGTTTAGATCTAGGATCCGTTTTAGTACGTTAAGCGATTGTAGTGGGATAAGCACATCGATTTCAGACAGGATAATGTCATTATTTCTTTAATAGCGGATATTGTTAAAATAGCGGATATTGTTAAAGTGGCTAAGCCATACAAAGTTCCGTTGGATGTAGAAACATCAAAAGTTATTCGATTATGGTACGAACAAACGAAGGTTGTGCATAAAGGAAGGGTATGGGTTTTTCCGGAAAAATCCAGGCGAGCATATCACCAATGTGAAGAAATCCTGGAATAATTTGAAAAAGAGCGCAGCCATGGAAAGTTTTACCTGGCATGATCAACGACACGATTTCGTGTTACAGCACGTGATGAGTGGTACTGATTTGTATACGGTGATAGAATCGTTGGGGGGGGGTATTTTGATCTTAAGACCACAAAAATAAAGTATATCTATCTGACGATGGAACATAACATATTGATTGCCCATCAGTTAGCCAAGCGGTGTAGCGGGGAATGCTTAAAGAAAAAAAGATTAACTCGTGGGTTCATCGATTTCATGCTATAATCTTCATGCTATAATCTTAATTAATAAGGATGGGTAAGATGATGTTACGTCAACTAGCCACGACAAAAATGTCTTCTCGAGGGCAAATAGTGATCGCAGAAGAAATACGAGAACAATTAGGTCTTGAAACAGGAACAAAATTTGTGGTTTTATTGCTGAGAATGATACCGTCGTGCTTAAAACGATAACTCCGCCTTTAAAAAAAGAACTCAAGGCCTTGTTATCAAAAGTTAGAAAATAAGTTAAAAAAATCGGGTATTGAACAAAGAGCGAAGTAGAAAAAATAATTAAGGTCGAAAGAACCAAGTCCAAAAAGCTAAAAACGTGGAATAGCTTTCTTGAAGGTGGTTGTAGATATCAATGTATTAATTTCTGGAATGGGTGGCTAGCGCACCGCAAAACATAATTTACGCCCGGATAGAGGATAAATTCACTGTTGTCGCCACACCAAAAATTGTAGAGGATATAAGGAGAATGTCTGCCATTTTTTCTAAAAAATATGCTCATTTCGAATTTGAGCCTATTGTTAATAAACTTTTATTTACAGTAAAATTGTTTGAACCAGTAAAGCTTATGGAAGGAATTAGCTGTGATTTAGATGACAGATAAATTTATAGTCTGTGCGCTAAGTGCAGAAGCGAAAGTTATTATCAGTGGAGATTCTGATCTTTCGTAGCTATCGGCCTATCAGGGAATTTCAGTGTTAAAACCTAAATCTTTTTTTTCGATCGAGTTGGAGATAAATAATTAAATACAAATTGCTAGCATTGGTTATCAGTAGTCTTATTAATAACCAATGCTACGTTAGCTAAACGAAGAAAAAAGTACTGTGTCAAGCATTGGTTCAGTATATAAGTCATTCTTTAATCCCCACAATACCAGCTACAAAACCTATGGAAAACGATTAGAACAAGTATGTGTAAAAGAGCCGATATTGACCATCGTCACGGTCTTCGCCACCACTCTGCACAGATGCACTTATAAGGTGTCCCGACAAAAGAAGAATAAATGCTCAACAACGAGTGATTGATCGTGCCGCTTGCTTACAGCTAAGCTTGGATTTATGCCATTTCCATATTTTAGCATCGTACAAGTTTATGTAAAATAAGTTTTTTAATATTTTATTTAGATTTTATTTAAGAAAGATTTTATTTAGAAAGAAATCGATAAGGCAAGAGATATCGTGGCGTTGGTTCAAATTAACAATCGGGTCTATCGATTAGCGCTAGGCCAGCGGTGGTGATTACAAACGAAAAAATTCAACACCCAACCATTGGGCACGGGTTTCGATTTAAAGATCCTTAGTTTATGATAGACTCATTTTTTTTAAAATCAAAAACGAATTGAAGCATTTAATAAGGAATATTTTTTATCAAAAGTATCTAAATTGCTAAATTAAAAATTTTTTTAGTCAATATATTCTGATGGGGTGATGGAATAAAAACTTCGCTATTATCAAGCTGTGAAATTTTGATCACTGGACATTCCGGTAGGTGCTGAACAAATCTTCAAATTTCGACTGTTCTAGATGTTTCTTTTATTATTTGTTTGCAAAAGATAATATTAAAAAAAGAGGGAATGCTATCAATAGAGTAAAAAAAATATACATGTGCATATTATTCCCTTATAAGTATAAATAATACAAAATAAATAATACAAAAATGTCTACGACTAAAATTTCATTCCCTTATTTGGAACAGCAAGGTATTATCTAATTTCTGCTCCCGCATAGGTTTGGTAATCGTTTCGCAAAGCCTTCCTTTTATGTTTCCACAATGTATAAGATATTGACAGGACTTCAGGTCTAGAAAAAAAGATACGCAATAAAAAGGCAGTAGTGAGATATTAAATTTTCACGCATCTGATAAGAAAATTCTCCACGAGGGAAATCAGCTCCAGCGATAAATGCTAAAAAAATAGTATAAATTTTAATATAATCTGTAACCAAGAGCATTAACATCACAATGCTTAGAACAATAGCTAAAATAGAAATAGTAAAATCTTTTTCTTGCTCTATGGGACGAACTAATTTTGATAATAATCTTTTGCCAATAGAAATCATAAAAATGACATAAATAATTGCGCCAATAATAGGGATAATAGCTATAATTACGATTTGATCATTGTTTCTGACAATAGACAGAATAACGGTGAGCAAACACCAAGTGATTGCATCAATTTCTGCTCCAGAAGTAATAGTTAATGTTCCCAATTTTGTTTGAGCTATGCCGCTTTCATAAAGAATTCTGGCTAACATAGGAAAAGCAGTAATGGAGAATGCAGTACCTAAATATAACATAGCAGGAAGTAGAAGAATGCGATCTTGAAAAAGATAATTGAGGTCATGAATAAAGGGAGTATAACCAGTTCTTAAAATAAGGGGAAACAATGAGCTCATTAAAAAGAGAGTGCAAGCTTTATTTAGATTTTTTTAATAGCGCTCATATTTTTAATTCTAGACCAATAAAAAATATGTAAAGAATTACCCTAATATCGCTGAAAAAATTCTTAATTTGATTTCCCAGAGGTATTTAATTCGCTACGGAAAACTGGATTGTAGTGAAAATAAACGATTTTTTCTAAACCCCAAACGTAACCGATACTATTTTTTCAAAAATAGAAAAGCATAAAAAAGATTATTTTAAAATAGATTGTCATACAGATTTTTTAGAAATTAAAATTAAAAATAAAATGCAGCTTAAGTTATTGGAAGAGTTATTAGAAGTAGTAAATTGTTGTCGTTTTTCTTCTCAAATTCTAAAGGTGATATTCTCTAAAGAAGATAAGCATTATCTGAACGAAAGAAAAAATAAACTAAATTTATCAACTGAATCTAGAGCTTCTCACCTTGTGGTTGATTAAGGAGCTGCTCCCCTACTTATTATTAGAAGTAGACCACATATTCATCGACGAGGTTGTCAATTTCCTATTTTGGATACTCGCCGAATGAAAAGTAAAGAAAAGCTAAATGAGGAGCATGAAAAAAACAGTTTATGAAATTATCGATTTTGGTTTTTGGAAATGGGATTCTGAAGATTTATCCGAAATCGATGTACACTTGGTTATTAATTCTTGGAATTATCTCCCTTATTGGGTCTTTATCTTTGTCCTCCCCTTTTTAAAAATATAGAATCGAGTGTTGCAGGTCGCTATTACGTTAAAATTATTGAGGGAAAATTTGATCCAAGATTAATTTGAGAATTGGTGCTACTCAAGCATGGAATATACACTTAGAAAATGGCGAGATCATTAGATTTTTAATATTTGATCGAACCTTCAACTACAGTTCTAAGCTTAAAGAATACTCTACCAAAAAAACGAGAACTAATCTCGCTGAAAAAAATCTGGAGAAAATTGCCACATAGCTTATGCAATATAGTCACAGTTTAAAAAGAATTCTCTGGAATTTCGATAAAGCAATTAGGATGATCTGTAGAATGAGTAAATCAAGCTTGATAAATCAATTTTGATAGAGACCTTTCCAATGAAGAGAAATATTAAAGCCCTGTTTTTAAATATAGGGGATTACGATTTATTAAAAAGTTTAAATATGGTTGATGCTTTATATAATTTGAGAGCTCAATATCTTGAAGAAGTAGCTATTTATACGAATTTTTCCGAGATAATTAAATCTTCGGGGAAATGAAAGTTAACGTTAATTTTTTTCTGTCAAAGGGCCTTTCATTTTTGAGGGACAAGTGGATCTTTTAAAAAATTAGCATCGTTTAGGAATTAGGGTCGTTAATCTTATTGATGGTTAAGGCATTGAAGGCTTTCAAAAAAATGTAAAACTCTTGTTTAAAGAAAAGATGAAGGAGATTCAGAAACATGCTTGGCAAATTAGGACTAGTATCGAAAAAATATTTATCTCCTTCAAATAGGACTACGTTATATAAACGTGGAAAAGGTTTATCGAAATTTAATAGAGAAGCCTTAAAAATAATGGAAAAATTAAATATTGTGTGTGATCTTTTTCATGCTAATGACGCTTTATTTTAGCAGACAATCGAAGAACTTTCTGTAAAAGTTTGTACTACCTACAGAAATTGCGAAAAATTTTGTGGGTACAGTTGAAATCTCACTGACGATGTGATGAAGGTCCTAGAAAAACGTAGAGGGGTGCTAGGGCTTTGTTTTTATAGTCCTTATGTCAGTGAACGAAATTCTATTTTAGAAGATTTTATTCAACATATTCTTCATGCAATCAATGTGATGAGTGATGAGCATTTTGGGATTCGAGGTGATTATGATAGTGTTCCGCCTGATTCTCAGATCGTTATTAAAAATCTTTTTATAATTCAAAAACTTTGGAAATGTTTCAATAAACAAGAAATCAATAGAGCTACCCTTATAAAAAATTGCCTACCAAAATTTTTTAAGTTATTAGAATGATTTAATTAAAAATTAGATAATAATTTCAAATATTGAATTTAATGAGAGAAAAAAGTAGAGAGCCTAGTCTAGAAGATAAAATGATTTTTTTATTTCAGACTACTTTTTAACGCCGAATTTATGTTTAATTAATTCTAAATGTTTTTCAACAGTTTGGCACGAGATATTGCATTCTTGAGCTATTTTTTTATGGGTCTTTCCAAGAAATAATTCCTTTAGATAAATTTTTTTGTTAAGAAAACTTTGTTATAAAGATAATCTAAATAATATCGGTTAGTTTTAAATTCGCTAGATGGAAAAGAAAAATTGTAAGATTTTGTTATATTAGAAGTTAATTTAATATTGTCATTACTTAGTTGAGCTTTTTGAGTTATAGCTTTTTCTTGTTTTTTTTTAAATAGTAATTAAATTCAATTGATTTCTCAGAAGTGTTAAACAACTTTTTTTCGCAATATGCGCTTCTTTTATCGAAAGAAAATAAAATACTTCAGAAAAATTTTTAATGGAAAAGAAATAAGATAAATAAATGCTGCTACGAATCCCATATTCTCTCATTTTTAAAGTTTCGTCGGGATTTTCATTTCTTAAGAAGTAATCCAATGAAATAATAGAAAAGTTAGCATTAAAATGAAAAGTGTTTTCAAAATTTTTCTTATAATGATTGCAAGAATTATAGAGATAATGTAGCCATGGGAGATTCCTGCCTATGAGAGTTGTACGTTGCTGAAATTTAAAGGTGGAATAAAGAATAAAAAAAGAATTAATTTCAGTAGTCCCTCAATACTTGCCCGATTTAATTCGCTCTAATTGATCATGACAAGATAAATCTAAGTATTTTTCAATCGATTTTGGGTGTTTTCTTGCATGGTTAAATGGACTCTAAAAAGATTTTACTTAACTAATTTAGCATAAGTCAGTTAAAATTTAAATAGGCAATTATCAATTTAGAGAGTTTTAAAATTGATTAATGTCTGTGAATCGTTCGAATATTCATTTTGATCTGGAATATTCATTTTG